>NZ_CAMHRZ010000079.1 GCF_946187255.1 uncultured Ruminococcus sp. | reverse complement strand
GCTTTGCTATCTTATATTATTTGGGGCGCATTCGACGCAGTCAATGCTACGCCCCAAAGCCCCTGTGCTGAAATCTTCGCGCCGCTAATGCCTTGTGACTTTGCTCTTACACATTACAGCGTTCAGATCTTTGCACTTTTTGGCTTTATGATCTTATATTATTATGGGACACAGTCCCAGGTTCCCACAGGTGATGCGGAGAACTTTTCAGCCTGCTTTTACGGCGCTTTCCAAACCATTTCCAGTTCTGTCATGCCGCCCTCGTTCAGTTCTTTTCCTGTGAACCCGAAGCCCATCCGCTTGTAGAACCCCACTGCGTTCTCATTGCCTTTCAGCACGAACAGTGTGACCCGTTCCGCGTTCAATTCCCGCAGTGCCCTTTGAAGAAGTGCCTTTCCCACACCGCGCCGCTGAAATCTTTTCAGCACATACAGCGCGACTATCTCACTGCTGTCCCTGTGAGTGCAGAATTCCCTCGACGACGGAAGAAAAGCGACTATTCCCGCTGTCTCACCCTCTATATAAGCTATGCGCTTTCCATCGGGTCTGACCTTTGCCATTTCCGTCCACCGTTCAAGGCTTCGTCCGTCCAGCACCTCATCGGGTATCAGTCCCCGATAAGTCTCGCCCCACGCATCATATATCACTCGCCCGAAATCACAGGCGTTTTCAGCATTTACATCAACTATCATCATTATTCCTAATGGGGGCGGAGCCCCCATACCCCCGCGCTTCGGCTGCGCTCCCGGCAAAATTGGAAAATTTTGCTTGCTTCGCCGCACAAAATTTCCCAATGGTCGGCAGCCTCGCTTCTGGGCTTTGCTATCTTATATTATTTGGGGGCGCAACCCCCATGCCACCACGCCGAAACCCTCGCGCCCGGAACCACCTTGACGCTTCGTTCGCTCTCCGCTCGTTCCTCGCTGACTGCGACTGCGTCGGCAGTGCTCACTACGGTCAAGTAGGCGCTAACAGCAACTGCGTTGGCTGTAGCTTTCGGATTTTGGGCTTTGCTATCTTATATTATTTGGGGCGCATTCGACGCAGTCAATGCTACGCCCCCAAGTCCTCGCTCGTCAGGCGGCGAACTTTCGGATTTTTTGCCTTGCTTTGTTCAGTGCAATACCTCTCACAGCAAACATTCGACAAAAACAGCAAACTCACGCCCAACGCCATAATTATGAATTATGAATTGTGAATCATGAATTGATCAATAGTGTGAGCCAATATAATACAGAAAGGCTAATATATCCACAGGTGCCACCAGCAGCATAACCGAGAGCACCAGGCTCATGATACACCTGTTATCTGCCTGCTCAATGCCCTCCACCCTATTGTATATGGCTTTGTTCATATAGCTTTTGCATATCAGACTTATCACCAGTGACGGCAGCGGTACGATCATGTCAAAAAAACCTGTTGCATACAGCATTTCACACCTGAAATTTCCTGTAACACTCATCACAAACGTCACCACCGACATCACCGCCAGCACTATGCACAGCACCAGCGTCACGGTCACTGCCGCTTTTGCGCGTTTTAATTTAACATCATCCATAATATCCTCAGTCTCCTATTTTATGGGGATCCCCCCCGAGCAGGACTTTCGCGCCCCTGCCAATAATTATGAACGCAATAACGCAACGCTTTTATTGCTATGCATTATGAATTATGAATTAAAAATGCACCTGTCCGTTTTTCAAGAGACCCAGATGGTCATACGCCAGCTGTGTGGCACAGCGTCCTCTCGGGGTCTTGGCAAGAAATCCCAGCTGCATCAGGTAGGGCTCGCAGACATCCTCCAGCGTGACCGCTTCTTCGCCTATCGCCGCCGCCAGTGTCGAAAGCCCGACGGGACCTCCGTTGTATCCTTTGATTATCATTTCCAGCAAACGCCTGTCGAGACTGTCAAGCCCCAGTTTGTCAACCTCCATGCGATTGAGGGCTATCTTCGCGATATCCTGCGTGATGCGCCCGTTACCGATGACCTCTGCAAAATCCCGCACACGTTTCAGGTACCTGTTGGCGATACGCGGTGTACATCTTGCGCGGGCGGCTATCTCAGCGGCACCGTCATCATCACAGCCCACACCCAGTATCGTAGCCGACCTCTTTACTATATCCGCCAGTTCCTCCACCGAATACATCTCCATGTGCATCAGCATACCGAACCTGTCTCTCAGCGGCGCCGAAAGCTGTCCCGAACGTGTTGTCGCACCTATCAGCGTGAACTTGTTCAGCTCTATCCTTATGCTTCTTGCGGCGGGTCCCTTGCCCATGATTATATCCAGTGCGTAATCCTCCATCGCGGGATAGAGTATCTCCTCCACCTGCCGTGAAAGGCGGTGTATCTCATCGATGAACAGCACGTCGCCCTTTTCGAGATTTGTCAGCAGTGCCGCCAGATCTCCGGGCTTTTCTATCGCGGGTCCCGAAGTCGTGCGTATATTCACGCCCATCTCGTGGGCTATGATATTCGCAAGGGTAGTCTTTCCCAGTCCGGGAGGACCGTACAGCAGCACATGGTCGAGGCTGTCGCCGCGTTTTTTCGCCGCATCGATATATATCTTCATATTCTCCTTGACCTTTTCCTGACCGATATACTCATTCAGTGTCAGCGGTCGCAGACTTATCTCAAAATCGTCAGTAGTTTCCTGCTCTGTCTCCTTTGGAGAAACAAAGCGCTCATAATCAAACTCCGACTCCTCGATCATACTCTCACCTCTATTTCTAATGGGGGCATAGCCCCCAAGCTATTCCTAATGGGGGCGGAGCCCCCATACCCCGGCATCAGCTTTGCTGATGTTGGCTTCGGCTGCGCTCCCGACAAAATTGGAAAATTTTGCTTGCTTCGCCGCACAAAATTTCCCAATGGTCGGCAGCCTCGCTTTTGGGGCTTTGCTTTATTATTTTTGTTTGGGGCGATTTGCCTTTTATCTTTATTTGGGGTGAACCCCCCATACCCCCGCGCTTCGGCAGCCTCGCTTAGGGGCTTTGCTTTTGCTATCAGCAAACTGCCGCTCACAACGCTTTCAGACACATTCTCTCGCCTTGTCCGACCCGCCGTCACACGAACTTTCCGCTCTCACTCAACCTATAAATAGGCGGAATCGAGCCGCTCGCCCGAGGGCAATTATGAATTATGAATTATGAATTATCTAAAACTTTGCGAGCCGCACAAGTGCGGTCTTTATCAGGTCTTCGACGGAAGCCGTTGGCTCTGCGCCAGCAAGCGCCTGCACTGCTTCGCCCTCCGAGTAGCCCAGCACCACCAGTGCCGTGACAGCTTCATCCATTGCGCCGCCCTGAGGTATCGCGGATGCTATGCTCTCTCCGCCGCGCACCGAGATGGTATTCTCTTTGGCTATCTTGTCTTTCAGTTCAAGCACTATCCTCTGGGCTGTCTTTGCACCGATGCCCTTGCTTTTGGTCAGCGACTTGAAATCGCCAGTTGCCACCGTCAGCGCGAACTGCGAGGGCGTGTTCGAGGAAAGTATCGAAAGCGCCGCCTTTGGTCCCACACCCGATACCGTTATCAGCATCTTGAAGCACCTCAGTTCCTCCTGCGACGAAAAGCCGAACAGGTCAACATCGTTTTCCCGCACCGCCAGATGGGTGTACAGCATTACCTCGCTCTCCCCCGCTATCTTTTGCAGAGTATAGAACGTGGTCTTGCAGGCATAGCCCACGCCGCCGCATTCCACCACAGCCAGCTCGTTCTCGGTATGTATCAGCTTTCCTCTTACGGAATATATCATTTCTCATTCTCCTTGCATTTCGCGGTAAAGGGACTTCTGCTGCCGTCCCACAGGCATTTTGCACACCTGCCGTTCTCAAAAACGTGGGCGCAGTTCTCATAGCCGTAAAGGATATGGGCACATTCGGGACAAAGCTCTTTCATCTTTGAAGCCGACCGCAGGAACTCGCTCCCGCACTCAATGCATACGCCTTTTTCCATACCGCACCTCATTTTGCCGCCGCGTTGTACTTTTCCAGAACTTTCCTGGTGTTCACCGAAAGTCCGTGAGTTATCGCTATCGCCATTGCATCCGCCGCATCGTCGGGCTTGATTATATCCGCAAGGTGCAGCATGGAGCGCACCATTTCCTGCACCTGCCTTTTCTCCGCATAGCCGTAACCGACTATCGAGCTTTTCACCTGCAAAGGCGTGTACTCGTATACAGGCAGGTTCATCATCACTGCGGGCAGAAGAGTCACACCTCTTGCCTGCGCCACATCGATGCCCGTTGTGGTGTTGGTGTTGAAGTACAGCTTTTCCACAGCGATCTCATCGGGACGGTAATGCTCCAGCAGTCCCTGCATATCAAGATATATCACCCTCAGCCTTTTCAGGAATTCCATATCAGAAGGGGTCTTTATCGTTCCCGCCTTGACGGGCGTGAACCTGCCGCGTTCGTATTCCACCACGCCGTAGCCTACTATCCCGTAGCCGGGATCGATGCCCAGTATCCTCAACCGCAGTTCCTCCTTCGGGACATAAGGGTATAGTTATTCATATTAACGATTTATTATACCATACTTTTATAATAATTTCAAGTCCCTGCGGGCATAATAACTGCCCAAAGCGGCGCAAGATAACAGATTTTTTTGTGAGGAGATATATCCCATATCTCTTTTGGAATAACTTCGCGAGCTGCCGTCTGTGTGTCGAATATTTGTTTTACAGAACGTGAAGGTTGCGCAAAATCATTCTGTAACTATTATTACAATCTGTAATCTTTAGCGCATCATCCATCCCCTGCCTTTGCGATATATTTGCCTATCTGTCCGATATATCACTCTGTTACAGCTGAGTAAATATTTGTACAGTGTGTGATGCCAAAATATGCCCGTTTTCGTTAAAGTCCACAAAATCGTACTTGTTTTCACTTCCATAATTATCCTGTACACTGCATTTTATGCTGAAAAACGACCACTTTTCGGGGTTTTTTGTCTAATTTACAAAAATTTTCTCTTATTTTAAAAAAAAGCATGACTACGCTATTGATTTTTTGGAGATAGCATGGTATAATAAGATAGTCTAAAGATCGGGAGACCAAAAGGGGTATGTCTCGTTTCCCGGGCATCTTCGGACACACTACCGATACTTTTTTTGCCGGCGCGTGCCGGCGTTCACGTTGATGTAAACGGCATATTTTTTCGATATCCCCTGTGGATGTGCCGAAAATTATGTCGTTTGCTATGTTTATCACAGCAAAAAACAAGCAGGAGCTAAAAGAGCAAGAGATAAATATGCTCACGGCTCTCAAGGAGTGTATTATTTTGGAGAAATTCTTTATCAGGGGCGGTACCCCTCTGCACGGGACCGTGTATATCAGCGGCGCTAAAAATGCTGCTGTGGCACTGGTCGCTGCAACAATTCTTTGCGATGAACCCTGTACGCTTGAAAATGTTCCCGCTATCAGTGATATCACCAAATGTCTTGATATACTGAAAAGCATGGGCGCAGTGGTAAGGATGGAAAAGGACGGCGTTATATATATCGACACCCGCAGCATCAATACCACAAAGGTGCCCTACAAGCAGGCGGAGACCATGAGAGCATCAAGTTATTTTCTGGGCACTCTGCTGGGCAGGTTCCATGAGGCTTTCGTGCCAATGCCCGGCGGCTGCTATCTGGGCGACCGCCCGATAGACCAGCATCTGAAGGCTTTCAAGGCGCTGGGCGCCACCGATGAGGTCATCAGGGGTGCAAACTACGTCAAGGCTGACAAGCTGGTCGGCAATCAGATCTATTTCGATTTTGTTACCGTTGGCGCTACGATGAACGCCATCTTCGCCGCTGTTAAGGCAAAGGGACAGACTGTCATCGAGAACGCCGCGAAGGAGCCCCACATCGTTGATGTGGCTAACTTCCTCAACTCTATGGGTGCGGATATCAGAGGTGCAGGCACCGATGTTATCAAGATAAGGGGCGTTGACTATCTTCACGGCACCACATACGCTACTATCCCCGATCAGATCGAGGCGGGTACTTATATGGTAGCTGCGGCTGCCACAAAGGGCGATGTTGTGGTTGCTAACGTTATCCCCAAGCACCTGGAATCCATCACAGCAAAGCTGCGCAAGTGCGGCGTTAATGTGGAAGAGAATGACGAGAGCGTCCATGTATGGGTGGACGGTCCTCTTATGAATACCACCATCAAGACTCAGCCCCATCCGGGCTTCCCCACTGATATGCAGCCCCAGTTCTCAACGCTGCTGACGATGGCACCCGGCACCAGCAGGGTGACGGAGGAGATATTCAACAACAGATTCAGATATGTGGCTGAACTGCGCAAAATGGGCGCTGATATCTCCATCGAGGGCGGCAAGGTCGCTATCATCGAGGGTATCGAGTCGCTGAAGGGCGCACCTGTGCAGGCTACCGATCTCCGCGCGGGAGCGGCGCTTGTCATCGCAGGTCTTGCGGCAGAGGGTCTGACGGAGATCGAGAATATCCACTATATCCAGCGCGGATATGAGCGCATCGACCAGAAGCTGAAAGCTCTCGGTGCGGATATCGAGCGCGTTATCGTGCCCGACAATGACAGTGTTGAACTGAGCAGCTGATAGAAAACAAGTCCCTCCGCCTTGTGGCAGAGGGACAATTTTGTTGGCAGGTATCAGCCTTCGGGAGCGAACTGATCCTTGCCGACTCCGCACAGAGGACATACGAAATCATCGGGAACGTCCTCCCACTGTGTGCCCGCTGCTACGCCGCTGTCGGGTGCGCCCTCTTCGGGGTCGTAGATGTAACCGCATACTCCGCAAACGTACTTCATGGAAAAAACCTCCTTAATAAAATTTTTATAAGTATAACACAAAACGATAAAAAATGCAAGAGGTTTTTAAAATATTTTTCGAGGTGATGTCATGTACATAAAATCATTCGCGGCTGTGATAACGGCGGTATTGGTATTTTCTTCCTGTGCGGCAGGAGCGGAGGATACTGCGGAAAGTTCCGCAGCTGAAACTACCGTTTCAAGCACAGCTTCCAACAATGCGGAGATAGACGCGCTTCGGGAAAAATACCCCGAATACTTTGAGATCTCAGACTTCAAGGGGATAGAGATATACATCTGGCAGACGGCGGAGGATGAGTATTACTGCGGCCTGATGAGCGGCACCAACAGGAACAAGACGGATGAGGAGATACACGCGCTGGCTGAAAAGCCGCTGACCGTCGATGAAGCAAAGGCGATACTCGATGCTGTGGGTGCTGATATGGACAGCATATTCGTAATACCCGTGATACAGCCGAATTCGGACTATCAATATGAGATTGATGAGGAATTTACCGACCGTGTGAACGCTTTGTTCCGATAACGAAAGGAGAACGCAATGCACCTTTTTATTTCAGACCTTGACGGCACTCTGCTGGACAGGAACGCGGAACTTCCCGCTGAGACAAAAGACAGACTCAACAGGCTGATAGCTGATGGCATGGACTTCACCGTTGCCACCGCCCGCACCTACAGTTCGGTGGGGAGGATACTGGCGGGACTGGAGCTGAAACTCCCGCTGATACTGATGAACGGCGTGCTGATATACGACCCCGTTTTGCAGAAGTACGATGTGGTGAACAAGCTGTCATCGGGGGCTGTGGAAAAGGTGCTGAAACTGCGCCGTCAGCTGGACTTAGCGCCCTTTATGTACCGTATGCAGGGAGATGTGATGACCACCGCATTCGACAGGCTTTTGGGTGAGAGTATGCACGATTTCTACGAGGAGCGGGTGCGCAAATACGGCAAGCAGTTCTGTCAGGCAGACAGGCTTGAAGATATAGCGGAGGACGTTATATACTTCTGCTTCATCGACAAAAGCGAGCGCCTGCAGCCGCTTTACAACGCCATCAAAGAGGTGCCCGATTTGAGTATGGCTTACTATCCCGATATCTACGGCGAGGACTATTATCTGGAGATATTCAGTTCGGCGGCTTCAAAGGAAGCGGGCGTGAAATGGCTGCGTGAAAAGCTGGGGGCAGATAGGATAACCGCTTTCGGGGACAACCTGAACGACCTGCCCATGTTCGATGCGGCGGACGAAAGGATAGCCGTAAACAATGCGGCGGAGGAACTGAAAAAACGTGCGGACAGAGTGATAGGCGCAAACACCGAAAACGGTGTGGCGGTATATCTCGAAAGATATTTCGGCGGAAAAACGGAGGAAAAAAATGGCTAGAATGTACTCGCTGTTCTCATCCAGCAGCGGCAACTGCACTTACATAGGTGACGAAAGCTCGGGCATACTCATCGACGCAGGGGTGAGCTGCAAAAAGATATGCACCGCCCTTGAAAATGCGGGCATACCCCTCACTGCGGTCCGGGGCATATTCATCACCCACACCCACACCGACCACATCGCCGGGCTGAAAGTGCTGACCAAAAAGCTGAAAGTACCTGTGTACTCCCTTGCGGGGAATTTACAGATACTGGCAGAAAATGACAAAGTCTGTGCGGAGTGCGACCTGCGTGAAACGGACATATCTTCCCCCACAGAGGTTGGCGGATATTCGGTGACTGCCTTTGAAACGCCCCACGATACACCGGTATCCTGCGGCTTCCGCATAACTGCGCCGAAGGGTGCTTCCTGTGCGGTCTGCACCGACCTGGGCGAAGTGACAGAGGATATACACGCACAGCTGGTGCAGTGCAGGCTGGTGCTTCTTGAATCCAACTACGACCCGAAAATGCTGAAACTCTCCCCCTATCCCCCCGAACTTCAAGCGAGGATAGCATCCGATCACGGGCATCTTTCCAATCAGGCTTGCGGGCGGGAGATGGCTTCTCTTGTAAAGGCGGGAGTGTACAGCTTTGTGCTGGGGCATATAAGTCAGCACAGCAACACCCCAACGCTGGCTGAAAAAAGTGCGGTGCAGGCGCTGAGTGGGTACACACGCGGCGAGGATTACCTGCTGACGCTGGCAAAGCCCGAAGGCACAGGAAGGGCGGTGCTGTTCTGATGATAAAAGTAAATCTGATAACGGTAGGCAAGCTGAAAGAAAAGTACTGGCGTGATGCAGCGGCGGAGTATATCAAGCGGCTGGGGGCTTTCTGCAAGGCGGAGATAGTGGAGCTGAACGAATACAGGCTCTCCGATGACCCGTCCCCCAAAGAAATACAGGCGGCACTGGAGAACGAAGCCGCATCCATGCAGAAGTATCTGGATATCAACGGCGCCTATAACATAGCTATGTGCATCGAGGGCAAACAGCTCACCAGCGAGGAGCTTTCCGCCGCCATGACCGACTGCGGAACAAGGGGCTACTCCACCCTGAATTTCATCATCGGCTCATCCTTCGGCATAGCTCCATCCGTCAAGCAAAGAGCTGATATGAAGCTGTCCATGTCGAAAATGACCTTCCCCCACCAGCTGGCGCGAATACTCCTGCTGGAACAAATTTACAGGGGTTTCCAGATAGAAAAGGGTTCAAAGTATCATAAGTAAAACAAAGACACTTTCGTGAAAATGCGAAAGTGCCTTTTTGTTTATGTGAGTATAACGCCGCGTTTCAGGAGTTCTTTACCGAGTTTCTTTTTGCGTCGTGCCAGGATGTTCTCAACCTTTTTAGGTTTCAGGTCATGCTTTTCCGCAATGTCCTTCACCGCAAAGCGGAAATAGTACCTTTCGATGAATATCTCCCTGTCGGGTGAGGGCATTTCTCTGATGCACTCAGCGATAAGGCGCATATTCTCCTTTTTTGCTGTCTCGTCTTCGTAGTCGATATCTATGCCCAGATCGTTTTCCTTTTCGGAAATATCATCCGTGTCCGCATAGCGGGCGGTGCTTCTGCGCTTGTCTTCGGCACAGCTTTTCGCCACCATGCTTATGTATCCTTTCAGACTGCGTTTTTCTGTATCTATCGCAGACCTGTTGCGCCACACCTTGAAGAATGTGTCCTGCACAGCTTCTTCCACATCGGCGCTGCCTCTGACCGACTGGGAGACTATAAAGCTGACCAGCGCTTTATACTTATTTATGAGTATATCAAGTCCGCAGGACTCGTCCCGCTGCATCAGTTCGAGTATCTCTTCATCGGTCATAGGTTCACCGCCTTTCGTGGGTTTTTATGTTAAGGTGATATCTTATTTTACATTAACTACCGCAGAACCCAGATGTACCGCGGCTACATCGTCTGCATCAAAGGGATAGTCGATGCAGTTGAAGCTCATGGTAAGGGTGCCGTCCTCTTCCTCATCTATATTAGTTTTCTCATAGAAATCCAGAGGAACGATACTGCCGTCAGACATCTCCAGCTTTACGAAGTTGTAGTCACGGTCAGGGTCGTAAGCGTAGTAGCCTGTAAAGCCATCGTATGTTTTTTTATTCTTCGCTATGGCTTCTTCATCGTAGAACAGCGTTGTCAGCTCTTCGCCGAAGCCGTAAACATTGAAATTGCTCGGTTCCTTGTCCAGCTTCATATTGAATCGGAGCTTGCTGTTCGACCAGTCAACAGAGTTGATGGTATACTCAATAGTTTCGGTGCCTTCATCGGGATTAAATACATTGGGACAACGCTGAAGATCCCACTTGCCCTTTGCATCAGTCTGTGCATGGTAGTCATAACCTGCATTCTTGTCATAGGGAAGATCCTCACCGAGAGTGAATACAAGCGGGAACACCCAGTTATCACTGGATTCGAGCCAATACGAAGCTCCGTCAGTACCGTAAATGCAGTCATCGAAGGTCACTGACAGTTGGTCACCTGCGGAGAGGTCTTCATCGAACTCAGAGATATCGAGATATGCGGTAAATACCACTTTATCGCCGTATATCTTTCCGTTGATGGGGTGGAGATAGGTCTGCTGACTATCGGAGGATACATAAGCACCCAGACAGAAGGTTTCGTTCTCCACCATTTCTGCAACACCATCCGCATTCATGACAACATCAAACTCATAGAAGGGATAGGATACCCTTACATCGGAGAGCCATATATCTACATCCTTAGAACCGACTTTCCAGTGGTTAACAGGCCAGTCATAGATGGATGTATTGCCTTTAATAAGACTGTAATCTGCACCGTGTGCATTGTACCACTGCTTTGCATAATTCTCGTTCTCTGCGTTATCGTGTTTGCTATCATCGGTGGTATTTTTCTTTTCTGTCTCTGTCTTCTTGCCGGATGTATCGGAATTTGTCTTTGCAGTGCTGCCGCCATTGGAAGTATTATTGCCGCCTGAGGTATTGTTATTGCCGCCTGTAACGGTCGTTGTACCGCTTGACGACTTGCCCGAATTGCTTTCAGCTTTTGAGGAAGTCTTGCCGTCCTTTGAAGAAGCCGAAGATGCAGTATCTGCTGTGTTCTGCGGCAGCTTAATCTCGGCAGTGCCGAAGAATATGGACTCGACCTGCGACATATCACAGGGTGCATTCAGCAGATTTATCCAGATAATATTGCTGCCCGAATATCTATCGCACCATATCAGGTCATCGTTGTTCCAACAATTAAAATCAAGACCGTTGAATACTGAAACAAGATGATCGGGATCGTCTTTCATTTTCAGCTTGATGAAGCTGTCGCCATTATTCAGTTCATTATCGATTATATTTTTGGATATGGTAGGGCAGTCCAGATCAACGAAATTACCCTTTGTAAAATTGATCTCAGCCACTATACCGCAGTTGGAATAGCTTATCTTATTTACGGTGAATTCGGTATCCACTGTTTCATTTTCTTCAGCACCCACAAGCTCACCGTCAACCACCCTTATCTTGTATGTGCTCATATCTAATGTATGCTTGCCATTTACTCCTGCATCCATCATCAGGTTATTGAAGCGGTTGGTATCCTTGCCTGTCAGCTCACCTGCTTTGAAGGTAGCTGTGAACAGATTACTGCTGCGCTCCGGTTCATCAAGACAGGATGTATCATCCTGAGAGAACAGGCTCACCTCGATATCAGAGTCTTCGGTCATGTCGCCGTAAAGCAGACAAGACTTTTCAAAATATATCGTATAGATGAACATATTGCCGTAATCCTTTTTACCAAAAGAGCCTAATGCCCGTTTGCCGTTTACCTTCCAATCTGCATATATGTCATCAGCGTTAATATCCGCAGCCTCTTCCGAGATGCCGTCGCGCTGGACCAGTATATCTACGCTGTAGAAAGGATAGCAGCATTTTGTATTAATAACGCTTATATCATAGCCCTCAAAGCCCTTTACGATGCTGCCCACCTTGCTGTCCATCAGACGGATATTATTTGCCGCCAGCCCGATATCAAAGCCGTTGGATTCATAGTACAGCTTTGTCAGCTCGTAGTTCTTCTCAGCCTCATCATCAAGGGGGATATCCTCTTCGGGCTCATCCTTTGCGCTGTCCTCTGCATCGGTGGAAGTGGAAGCAGCAAAACTGCTGCTGTCTTTCTTGTCTGCGGGCTTGGGACCCACATTGTTACCCAGCTGCGCCGCACCGAATACAGCTATGGCAGCACACGCAGCTATAGCCGCCGCGATGGGTGCTTTGCTCTTTATCTTAACATTCCTGTCCTGTCCGTTAGTGTTATTGTTATTCTCCGCCGATATTTTCATATCAAGACCTCCCGTCATCTCATCAAGGGGGATCTCCTGTAATAGCTCTGTTAAATTGTTCATAAGGTATCCTCCTTTGTTTTGCTCTGAAAGATCTTTCATATACATATACGTCGGGAAATCAAAAACCACTCACTATTTTTCAAAAAAAATTTTTTAT
>NZ_CAMHRZ010000078.1 GCF_946187255.1 uncultured Ruminococcus sp. | reverse complement strand
TTATTACTACAGACCCCTGCGAAAAATACGAAATATTGTTTTTTTGCCCTCGAAGCCCGTAAAATGGGGCATAATTATTCGTAGGCATCGCCTGCGAAATATTACGAATAAATACGAATAATTATTTCTTCCCCCGAAAGGCGAGGCATACATCTCAATAAATGCAGAAAGCCCGCACTTCGGCATCGCCTAATGCGGGCATGATATATAGTATTCTGTGAGGTCACATATACTGATGGAACAGCAGCTGAGGAGTATAAGCCTTGAACTTGCCTTCGGTATTATAGTACACCGTCAGTACAACAGGCTGTTCGTCACCGCTGTCATTCTCATACCAGTAACGGTAGATATACGCCTCTCCGTCCTTTGTATAGGAAACGCTGTAATAGTCCATATCCAGTTCCTTTTCCACTGACGACTTATCGGTACCGGGATTGAACTTATCGAGATTGACATTGTGTTCCTTCTTCTCGCCCTTGATATCGCCCTTGATGCGCTTGAAATCACAGTAGCGCACTTCGGTTATCCTGTCGCTCTCATCGGTATTGAAGATGATCGCCCATTCGGGGTAGGTGACACCGTCAACACGAACTTCATCATCGGATTCAGCGATATACTTATAGTCTATCACGGCGGTAAGACCCTTGTAGCCTGACTCCTGCTTTATCTTGAAATCCAGTTTTTTGGACGCGATCTCAAAATCCGCACCTATAAAATCGGATGCCTTTCTAGCATACTTCTCGCCCTTTGCCCGCACCGACTGAACGATTAGCACTACAGCCAGCACAATGATAAGAAGGGATACCACTGCGATAGCAATGAGCTTGATCAAATGTAAATCGGGTTTCAGATTAAACTTCGGCTTCTTTGCAGCTTTGGCGCTCACCCCATCATCGGGCAGCGGGTCATCGCTGCGCTTGAAGATCTTTTCAGCCAGCTTGGTATCGATAAACATTTCTTTCCCGCAATTGGGGCAGATAGTATCGTGGTCACCAACAGCCTTTCCGCAGTTAGGACATTTCATTTTGTTCACTCCCTGATCTATACTTATACAGCTATATTTACAACATTCTCAAAAGTTCAGCCTTTAACTGCTGATCGTTGCTGTCCTGCAGATAACTGTCATAATCCTGAAAAGCAGTATCGTCATCAGCGCCGTCAAGAAGATGGAATAGAGTTTTCTCAACGATATCCACCCACAGCAAAAGCTGCTCCTGATCGCGGGCATTTATACAGCTGTTGGGACCTCCGCTGGGCGGAAGACACCACACCCTTGTGAGATGTATGATACTGGTGATATCATAGACAAGATTTTTATCTATCATATCAGAAGAAAGGTCGTCTTTGAGAATACGGATGCTCTCCATTATCTGTATGAAATTATCCTCATTCAATTCACCGCCCGACGGTCTGAGTCTGCCGACAAAGCCAAACTCCCATCTGGGGTCATTGACATTTTTGTTCCTGCAAGAATGAAAAGACAATATTTCCATTGCCTCTGTTTTTGTCATATTCTTCAATCCTCCGAAAGTTGTAATATAAATAAACAACCTATTTAATATATTATAACATATTATGCAAAAAAAATCAAGTCCGCGCTAATAATACAGCAAATAATGCAAAAAACGCAGGTTTAAACAAACATAAAAATACTTGAAATCAGCTAATAAATATGATATAATAAAGTATTATCAGCTTACAAGGGCTGAGTATTGATCTACAAGGAGAAAATTATGCTTCACGGATATTTCGATCTTCCGACTTTTTATTTCTTTGATGAAAAGAATATCTGGACAGGAAGTCTTTACAACAATTTCAATTACAGGATCACTCCCAAAAAAGCCAAAAAGGATTCGGATGAAAAAAGCGAACTGAAAGTGGCTGTCTGGTACGGGAAAAAGTGCTTTGACACCGCAGAAGAGCTTGTCGCCCAGTACTCGGAGGAATTTTCCCCCGAAGGGCTTGAAGCCTGCATCGAAGACCTCACGAAGGAATTCGAGCACTTCAAAGAGATAAGAAAAGAGCTGGGATACTGATGAGAAAAACTAAACTCACTTCCCTGCTGTGCTGTATCTTGTGTCTGCTGCCGTCTGCTTCCTGCGGAAGTACCGAAAACAGGGAGATAAAGTACGAATACGGCGTATTCTTAGGTGTTTCGGACGAAAATATAGACGATATGCTTGAATATAAAAAGATCGTACTTGATGCGCAGTATTTTTCCGCAGAGGATATCCAAATGCTGAAAAATACGGGACACACGGTGTACAGCTACATAAATATCGGGTCAATAGAGGATTTCCGACCCTATTACAAGGATCATGAGCGGTTGACTCTCGGTGCTTACGAAAACTGGGAAGAGGAAAAATGGGTGAATGTTTCGGATACTCAGTGGCAGGCATTCGTAGCGGATGAGCTTTCCGCCGATATACTGGGCAAGGGCGTGGACGGGCTTTTTGTGGATAATACGGACGTTTACTATCATTACCCCACGCAGGAGATATTTGACGGCGTAACCGAGATGCTTCGCGGATTTAAAGATAAGGGCACTTACGTTATTATAAACGGTGGGGATAAGTATGTTACAGATTATCTGAACCAAAACGGAACTCTTGATGATATCATGGACGCAGTCAATCAGGAGACCGTGTTCAGCAAAATAAACTGGGAGGACGAAACATTCTCCGCCAATGATGACAGCGAAAAAGCATATTTCAAAGAATATGCCGAAACTGTGGGCAACTGCGGCAAGGATGTCTATCTGCTGGAATACACAAAGGATAAAAAGCTGATCAAAAAGATCGCAGAATACTGCGAAAATAAGGGCTTTACTTACTATGCAGCGGAAACGATCGAATTAGAGATACCGAAAACAGATAACGGCGCACAGAGTATAAAAACTCCGTCAGAGAAAAACTGACGGAGTTTCTTTCATTTATTATAATCGTAAAACAGCTCGTTAAACAGCTTGTCAGCAGCATGACGGTCACCGAGAATGTATTTGATGATAGTTCCGAAATTCTGCACCATCAGCCGAAAATACAGCATATCTCCAAGATCATCATACTTGCGGGTAGAATTGATAAGATAGTTATTCTTCAAAGTTCCGTATTTCTTACCTCTGCTCCTGCCATACTTCCTGAGACGTTTGGCAGTCTCGATATCCTCCATTGCACGAAGATCGGCAAACCCGCCGATAGCCTCAAATGAAGCCTTTTCAGCCCAGAAAATCCCGCAAGAAAGACCTGTGAGCTTAGTCCCGAACTCCACCATGATATCATTTATAAAAAGCGGGACCGAATAACGCTCGAAGCGGATAGGAGCACCGCCGCCGATATACCTTTGGGTTTTGATACGCTGAACTATCTCGGATATAGTCCCGCGGGTCATACGGTTATCACAATCGATAGTAACGATGATATCTTTCTCAGCCGAAAAAATGCCGTCATTCCTGACCTTTGCGATGCACCTGTCATCATTGAAAATAACCCGCGCACCGTTAGCACGCGCTATATCAGCAGTCTTATCGGTACACCTGTTGCAAACAACTATGATCTCGACACTGCCGCCATACTCGTCAGCAGATCTCCTGACAGAATCGATGCAGCGCCTGACATACTTTTCTTCATTATGGGCAGGTATAACAACAGAAACAGAATAATCCATTAGAAATCACCTGATTTCAGATAATCTTAACTTTTCTTGTTCAGCAGGATCAGAGTCTCAACACTTGTTGTGCGCGGGAAAAGATCGAAACCAACTACCCGATCACAGGAATATCCCAGCTCATCAAGGATAGCACAGTCCCTGGCAGCAGTGGTATGGTTGCATGAAATCATCACTATCCTGTCGGGAGACATTTTTGCCATATACTCAAGCGATGCCTGATCACAGCCCTTTCGCGCAGGATCTGCGATAATTACATCGGGACGTTCACCGCGTTCAAAAAGAACTTTGGCTATCTCACCCGCATCACCGCATATAAACTCAGCATTTGTGATACCGTTTGCTAATGCATTGGCTTTAGCGTTCTCTATTGCAGACTCTATGACCTCAACACCGACAAGTTTTTTTACTTGTCTAGCTATCGATAAGCCGATCGTGCCTGTTCCGCAGTAAAGATCGAGAAGGGTCGAATCCTGAGAAAGCTGCGCAAATTCAGCGGCTTTTGAGTAAAGCAATTCTGCTTGTCGCGTATTAACTTGATAAAATGACAGCGGAGAAATGCTTATCTTGTTGCCGCACATCGTGTCGCTTATCATCCCGTCACCATAAAGTACCTTGATCTTATCGCCCAGGATAACATTGGTATTTCTTGGATTTTCATTCAGCAGGATAGTTTTAACAGTATCAAACCTTGCCGCAACAATAGCGACCAGATCATCAAATACGCCCGCTTTTTTAAGATCGGTGACCACAAGACATACCATGATCTCCCCCGAATGCTCACCGCGGCGCAGATAGATATGCCGGATAAGCCCCTTCAAAGTGATCTCGTTATAGGCAGGGATATTATGCTCGTTGACGTATTTCATGATAGTTTCAACGATCTCGGAAAATATCACAGGCTGCAGTCTGCATTTAGTATACTCAACAACACGGTGTGAACGTCTGGCATAAAAGCCGCATACAGCTTTCCCGTTATCATCGGCTACAGGATACTGAGCTTTATTCCTGTAAAGGTCAATATCTTTACAACCAACAAACGGCAGATATTCAGGTTCCAGCTTGCCTATACGCTTAAACGAATTCTCGATAAAGCTTGCTTTCAGCCTGCATTCCTCTTCATAAGTGATATGCCTGAAAGAACAGCCCCCGCAGTGCTTACTTACAGGGCAATCCGAAGTGATCCTTGTGTCCGAAAGCTGTGTAAAGCTTTCAACCTTGCCATAACAAAAGGTTTTTTTTACCTTAACTATCCTGCAATCGATGATATCCCCCACCGCAACAGCAGGAACGAATACAGCAACGCCCTCATAACGCCCAACGCCATTGCCTTCGTTGGTAATATCTGTTATTTCCAGCCTGATAATGTCATTCTTTTTCAGTACTTCCATAAAACTCCTCTATCACGTTTTTTCTGGACAACATCAGATCAAAATGTCTGTTGTATTCTAGCGGGAACTTGTAATTGAAAACACGTTCCAGCCGATGGGGATGATCCACCAGTTTGGTCGAAGCACCTGCGCCAACAGCGATGATCGTCTGGACTTCCTCCATAATATAGATATTGTACAGACTTTCTTGTCCCTTTTTGCTCCAACCGATATTTTCCAGATTTCCGACCATATTCTTTTGCCTGTACAGATAATAAGGCGAATAACCGCTTTCAAAAAGGCGCGAAGTGGCATAATCTACCATATCATCTGTCGGATTATTAAGAACTGTTTTATCGGAATGATTTAAAACGGCAGCTCTTTTTATTGAAAGAGTGTGTACCGTGTAGTTTTCAGGTGACAAGTCTATTAACTTGTCAATGGTGTTTTTGAAACCATCCAAAGTATCATTTGGAAGTCCCGCGATAACATCGGTATTGATGCATGAAAATCCGATCTTACGGGCAAGTTCAAAACCGGAAAAGAACTGTTCTATGGAATGTGATCTGCCTATCGCATCAAGAACATTTTGATCTAACGACTGCGGATTAATGGAAATTCGTGTACAGCCATTTTCCTTGATAGTCCTTAATTTCTCTTCGGTTATCGTATCGGGTCTTCCTGCCTCCACTGTGTACTCCCTGACAGAAGACATATCGAAGCTATGTTCGATACACTTCATTATAGCAGCCAACTGTGGTGCCTCTAAAGAAGTCGGTGTCCCGCCGCCAAAGTATACCGTGTCAAGTCTGAGCCCAAGACGCTTGGTCATCAGCCCGATGTGCCTGATCTCCCGACACATTTTATCGATATATTCGGGTATCAGCTTTTTCCCGCTTTCAAGAGTTTGTGAAATAAAAGAACAGTATGAGCATCGTGTGGGGCAAAACGGTATCGAAACATACAAACTGAATGATTTTTTATCAAGCGTATCCAGCACCTGTTTCTGTGTCATAGCCGTTGCAAAAGCGATATCGCACTTTTCCTTACTGCACAAATACTCATTCTGCAAACGCTGATAGATCTCCTCTTTACCCAGACCGTCATTCAGCCAGGTATTTACACGCTTAACGGGTCTGATACCTGTCAGCACGCCCCATTTGGGCTTAATGCCCGTAATATCCGATAAAACCTTGAATAGTATTCTTGACAAGTATAATTCCTTGTCATAATTTTCAGCATTGTCGTTTTTGTAAAGTATTTCACCTTGTCGCTTTTTGATACCATTATATTGGCAGATCACATACAGTAGGATAGTGTTTTTTGTTTGCTTTACTCTTGCAAATACATATTCATCTTCATCCTGCTCTATCCTGTCTGCAAATATGTGTTTGAATTTGGTCGCGGGGATAAACAGCTTCATTACACCCTCAAGCTCGTATTTATAATCGTTTCCGCTGAGGATCAACGTCATCAGATACCACCGCCTGCATATTCTCTCAGATAAGGATTTGTGCGCCTTTCGTCGTCAAGGTAGGTGCTTCCCATGTGTCCGGGATATATCTTCAGGTTTCCGCCGAGGTCTGCGATCCTGGCAAGCGAACGTTTCATCCTGTCCATATCTCCGCCTGCGAGATCTGTTCTCCCTATAGATCTTCTGAACAGAGTATCACCCGTAAACATTGTCTCGCCGCATATAAAGCATACCGAACCGGGTGTGTGACCTGGAGTTTCCAGTACATCAAATTCCAGCTCATCCAGCTTCAATATGTCATTTTCTGTAAATAATGTCACATCACCGCTGTAACTCTTATAGCCCCTCGACCTGAAATGAACTGCAAGCATCTCATCTCCTGTGCGAAGTATCTTTTCGTCCATCGGATGGATATACACCTCACAACCCGTAGCTTCGACCAGATCGGCAACTGCGCCGATGTGGTCAAAATGCCCGTGAGTTAAGAAGATCTTTTTCAAGGTACAGTTATGTGAGTTCAGTTCTTCTAAAATATACGGTGCATCAAAGGGTGCGTCTATCAGAACTGCATTATTCTGCTCACTTACTACTATATAGCTGTTGGTTTCGCAAATGCTGAGTGGTTTAAGCTGTATAACTCTCATAACGACCTACTTTCCGCTTCTCTCGACCGAGATAACATTTTTGATCTTCTGCAGCTTGGCGATAACGGTTTTCAGCTGCTCCATTCCCGCGATACTTACGGTTATCGACATCAGTGCATTACCGTTTTTAAGCTCTCTCGAAGTCGATTCATATATAAACACGTTTACCATTGCCAGTGCCGAAGACACATCAGCCAGCAGTCCGATCCTGTCCACCGCGATTATATCCAGTGTGGTCTTGAAATAAGTAGTCTTGCCCTTGCCGTCGGTCTTCTCCCAGCTTACCTTGACCCAGCGGTCGGTGTTTATGCCCTTCTCCGCCTGGTTCAGATAGTTTGAACAGTCCTTTTTGTGTATAGACACACCGTGACCTCTGGTGATAAATCCGATTATATCATCACCCGGCAGAGGATTGCAGCACTGTGAAAATTTTACCATACAGTCGTTGATGCCATCGACAACAACTCCCGATGAGGATTTTGCGGGCTTGACCAGCGTTTCTTCCTGTTCGTCCGACTTATCGCCGTACTTCTTCTTATAGCTGTCCTTCAGGCGCTGCATGAGTTTGGAAAGCTGAACTCCGCCGTAGCCTATGGCTGCGAAGAAATCATCCAGCGTTTCACAGTTGTGGCGCTTCATATCAAGACGCAGGAAATCCTCAAGTTCGTCTTCGGGCACCCTTATCATGTGCTTTCTGAACTCTCTCTCCAGCGCAGTCCTGCCCTCGAAAATATTCTCCTCGCGGCGCTCTTTCTTGAACCACGAACGTATCTTCGACTTTGCTTCATTGGTCTTTGCAATATTCAGCCACGACCTGTTAGGTCCGTGACCCGGCACATTTGAAGTCAGTATCTCAATGATCTCACCAGTGCTGATCTTATGATCGTAGGAGACCATCTTTTCGTTGACCTTTGCTCCGCTCATTCTGTGACCGACCTGAGTATGTATGGCGTAGGCGAAATCTATGACCGTAGCACCCACAGGCAGCGTTATCATGTCGCCCTTAGGGGTGAATGCGAAAACATCTTCGGGGGAAAGATCGCTCTTTATCGCCCTGACGATCTCCTCAACATCGTTAGACTCCTTCTGATTCTCGATGATCTGTCTTATCCATGCAAGGCGCTTGTCATCCTTAGCGTTGCTCTTTACGCCTTCCTTATATTTCCAGTGAGCTGCGATACCGTACTCCGCCATACGGTGCATATCCCAAGTCCTTATCTGCACTTCAAAGGGTATACCTTCCCTGCCGATGACGGTGGTATGCAGTGACTGATACATATTCGCCTTAGGGGTCGAGATATAGTCCTTGAAGCGGTTGGGTATGGGCTTGAACATATCATGTATGATACCCAGCACGTTGTAGCACTCGTTTACCGTATTCACGATAACTCTGACAGCGTAGCGGTCATAGATCTCGTCGATATCCTTGCCGTCACGGTAGACCTTTTTGTATATGCCGTAATTGCTCTTTACACGACCCGAAACAGTGGGCGCGGGATCGAATTCCTTTGCAAGGCGCACAGCGATCTTATCCTTGATGCTCTCCACCAGCGCTTCTCTGCTGTCACGGCGCATTGCCATCAGCTGCTCGATCTCCTCATGCGCAAAGGGATCCAGGTAGAAAAACGAAAGATCCTCCAGTTCGTCCTTGATGGAACGTATACCCAGTCTGTGGGCGATAGGAGCGTATATATTCATCGTTTCGCGGGCGATGGTCCTGCGCTTGTCATCACGGCAGAAGTTCAGGGTGCGCATATTATGCAGCCTGTCTGCCAGCTTGATTATGATAACGCGGATATCCTCGCTCATCGCCAGCAGTATCTTTCTGATATTCTCAGCCTTCTGCTCGTCTTTGGTGAATATCTCCACCTCGCCCAGCTTTGTTACGCCGTTTACCAGCATCGTAACATCTATGCCGAACATTTTGTGCAGCTGCTCCAGCGTACAGTCGGTATCCTCCACCACGTCGTGCAGCAGTGCCGCACATACCGTATCCGTATCCATGCCCAGCTCCAGCAGTATATAAGCTACCGCAATGGGATGGGATATATAAGGCTCACCCGATTCTCTGCGCTGATCGTGATGATACTTCTCTGCCAGTTCGTAAGCCGAAACTATCTTCGACAGGTCATACTGCTTCTCGCTGTCAATGACCTTCTGGATTATCATATCAATGGTGTATATCTGTTTGCTCGCCCTGACGATATAGGCGGGTATATTCAGTCCGCCCTCCGCTTTTTCACACGGGCTCTTTTTCGGCACCTCATCATTATTGGATCGATTGTTCTCTGACATAGCTTAATCCACCTTTCCAATCATTGATCTAAGTTTTACCAGTGTCTCGGATTCTTCCAGGTCTACTTTCTTGGTCACGGGCAGCATTTTTATCTTCATCGAAGCAGCCTCGTATTCTATCAGCCCCTTATCTCTGAATATATCAGTGATTATCCTCAGCTTGCAGTAATTCATATTATCATCTGAAAGCCTCATGAACATCGTATCCAGCTCTGTCTCACGGACGGAGTTGAGGTATTTGTATACCGCCACGAGTTCACTTCTTTCGGGGATTATTTTCTTTACATAATTCACAGGCAGCTCATCGCCGTTCATCAGCTTTTCGTATGTATCCTTTGCGGCGAAATATCTCTCCTGCTTTACGCCGCTCAGTCTGTGGTCACAGACCTTTATCGATACGGATTCCTTGCCGTTGAACACATTGATCTCCAGTTCAGCCAGCATATCTATGCTGTCACCTCTGCCGAAACAGAGCGTTCTCGGGTCCTTGCCGAAAAACAATGCCTGCGCCGTTATCCTTCCGTAATCGAAGGTTATCTTGGTGTGAGCATTATCTTTAAGCCCGATGATATCCCTGACCCTTGCGCCCAGTATCGCAAAAAGCGGTTTGGGATTTCCCTCGCCTGTCGGTTCAAGGACGCTGAGTCCCTTTACCATATCGGTACTTATATCCTCCGGCATGAGTGCTTTGTCTGCGAAAAGGGTCTTTACTGCGGGCTTTTCAAGGGCTGCGGAAAACTCATACACCTTTGCCGTAAATGCTTCGATATCCTTTTCCGCCAGTGAAAAACCGCCCGCGCACTCATGTCCGCCGAATTTGGTAAGATATTCTTTGCAGTAGGTCAGGCATTCGTGGATATGCAGCCCCTTTACCGATCTTGCGGAACCTCTTGCCTCGCCGTTCTCATCGATAGAGATTATTATGGTGGGCTTGCTGTATCTGTCCAGCACCTTGGAGGCAACTATACCTATTATCCCGTGATGCCAGCCTTTGCCTGCCAGTACTATTACCCTGTGATCCAGCACAGACGGATCACTGTTGATAAACTCAGTGATGTCGTTAAGTATATCCTTCTCGGCATTTTTGCGCATAGAGTTGAGCGTTATCATTGTATCCACATAACTCTCCGCATCCTCGCGATCCTCACTGATTATAGCCTTGACAGCGGTGGTCGGAGAACCGAATCTTCCCGAAGCATTGATAACGGGCCCTATCCTGAACCCGACGTGTTCGGATACAATCGCAGAACGGTCGATCTTCAGCTTGTCCAGCATCAGATCAAGTCCGGGTATCTCGGTATTCGGCAGATATCTGAAACCTGTTCTCACCAGCGTGCGATTTTCTCCTTTGAGCGGGACTATATCCGCCACCGTACCTATTGCGCAAAGATCTGAATACTGCTCGATGACCGTATCATAATTACCCTCATCCAGTGCGGCACAGAGCTTCAATGCAACACCTGCTCCGCAAAGATCCTTGAATTTACTCGGACAGTCCTCTCTGTGGGGATCCACCACTGCTTCTGCATCGGGCAGTTCCTCACCCGGCTGATGATGGTCGGTAATGACCAGCCTTATGCCTTTTTCGCGGCAGTACCTGGCTTCCTCAATGGCTGAGATGCCGTTGTCAACAGTCACTATCATCCTGACTTCCCTTTCGGCAAGCTCATCGATAGCATTCTTGTTAAGTCCGTAGCCCGCATCCCGCTCGGGAATGAAGTACATGACATTAGCGCCCATACTTTCAAGATAATTGTACAGTATAGATGTTGAAGTTATACCGTCACAATCATAGTCACCGTAAACACAGATAAGCTCATAAGAATCGACTGCACTTGTCAGGGCTTCCACTGCCTTGTCCATATCCTTTATGGCAAAAGGGTCTTCAAGCTCCTGTTCGGTAAAAAAATCCACCAGCTCATCAAGATCGTTATAGCCTCTTGCTGAAAGCACCTCTAGCGTGAGTTTATTAAGATCGGTCTTGCGCCTGAATTCCTCCACCTTTTCCTGATCGATCTTGCCTATCCTCCATCTGTACATCGGAAATACTCCCATCTTAAAATGATTTTCTTTATATTATACCACTCATGAACTTAATTTACAAGACCAAAATCGTAAATATATTATTATTTATAACTAAAGTTTGTATCCATTATAAACAAATGATCCCTCTTTAGCCAAAGAGGGACCAATATCGGGTATTCAGTTTCTTGCTCTTATCTCTGCGATGATCTGTTCGGTCTGCTTTTCCACTGCTTCAAAATCCATAGCTTCGATATAATACTTCTCGATCTCATCGTGGACAGCTTTTGCCGATCTTATCGTAGCATACACCTCATCTGCCAGACCTGCGGCGGTGGTCTTGTTCATTTTAAGTCTGCCGCGATAACGTGCCGCTGCGGACTTATCATAAAAACGTGCAAGATTTATCTGCTTTTCAGCCGTGATATCCAGATCGTTCATCGGTGTAACGGAGACAAGCGCAGTGCCTGTTTCGGGGATAAGGAGGTGTTCGTAGGCTGTATTATTGAGACCGTGAGCGGGACACAGTATAACATCATATCCGCGCCGCATCGCTTCCTGAGCCGTTCTTTCGCAGATAGTATGTGCGCAGGCGTAATTGTCATCCCGCAGGATGATGATATCCTGATAGCTTTCAAGGGTCTCGGTCATGGTCATCATGCCGAACTCTGTCATTGCCGCAAGCTGACGCAGTTCCCGCAAGCCCTGACCCCTGCCTTTTCCCGCAAGTATCTTCTTGCAGGACCTTGTCAGAAAGCCTTCCAGCTTTTCTTCATCGATACAGCCCATCGCACAGTTAAAGGTGTCATTCAGCACATTTGAAAGCGCCACAGAAAAACGTTTTGATCTGGCATGGAGAGACTTGTTCCTGTCGGTAACGGCTATTATGCTCTCACTGTTTTCCGCCAGTATCCTTTCGTCCCAGTGGCTGCCGAGATCGATGATCTTCTGCCTGATACCCGGATATATCGGGTCAAACACATGGGGCGCAGTGCCGTCAACGATGAGTACCCCCGAGGACTCCAGCATGACCGCATCGAGAGAAGCGGGATCGGATGAACAGTAGAAACGCACAACGTGCTCTGTCTTTTCAAATTCGGCGGCTGCCCTTTTCATCAGCGATGATTTTCCCGTTCCCGGACCGCCTTTAAGGATATAAGTAAAACGGCCGCCTGTCTCCATAAGCCTGCCGAACTCGGTGGAAAATCCCTGCTGCGTCATGCAGCCCAAAAAGTATTTTTCGGACATAAACATACCTCCTGTCTGTTATGGTATATACTATGCGGAAAATATACTTATGTTAAAGAAATATTTATCTGTCCATAAAAAAGCAGCAGACAGACCGTCTGCTGCAAAAATCTATTACATATTGTGTAAATATTCGTACAGTTATATCC
>NZ_CAMHRZ010000077.1 GCF_946187255.1 uncultured Ruminococcus sp. | reverse complement strand
GGTGCTGGCTTGGTACGATAGCGGGTCTTGCGGTACACCTTGTGGCGGATGACCTTGACGGCTACATTGCCCGTTCAAGAGGGCTTTCATCAAAGGCGGGGGCATATTACGATCTTATCGTGGATGTGCTTTTCTCCACCTTCCTGATAATCTCCATAGGTGTCACTCCTGCGGCGCACCTGCTCCCAATGGCGCTGGCGGCACCCCTTTACGGCATAATCAACGTCACGATGATGAACTATATCATCTATTTCAACGAATTTCAGTTCCCGCGTCTGGGACCCATTGAAGCACACCTGAGTTACACTGCCATCGCGATATGCGCGATGATATTCGGCGGGAAAGAAGTGATTACCGTTGCGGGTCACGGTGCTACGGTGGTGGACATATTGGCAGTTATTGCCATGATACCCATGTACTATGAGATGATACGCATGATCATCACCCTCTACAAGCGGCTGGAGGAAAGTCAGAAATGAGGTATATCTATATAGTGCTCATAAAGGCACATACAGGGCTTGGCAGCATCGCGCGGCGCTTCACCCATTATCCCTACACGCACATCGCAGTCTGCCTTGACAAGTCGCTGACGGACTATATCAGCTTTTCCAGAAGATACCATTACTATCCCTTTGAAGCGGGCTTCACCCATGAATACCGCGATTACTATGCTTTCGGGGAACATAAGGATTTCAAAGCAAAGGTTTTCCGTCTGCCTGTGGAGGATGACGCTTACGGGCGCATACTTTCATTCATAGAAGAGCGGGAAAACGGCGGCTATCTGTTCAATGTGTACTCGATGGCGACTATGCCCGTGATAGGCGGGTTCAGGATAGCGCGTGCTGAAAACTGCATGAGCTTCACCGCACAGGTCATAAGTTTAAGCGGGTGCATACCGCTTAAAAAACCTTACTGGCGTTATTCCATTAAGGATATGGATATACTGCTGTCGAATTATGAACTGTTTGAGGGCAGGATAAGCAAGCGTGAGCAGGACTGTCACCCCGAATATATGCAGGGATTTTGCATAAAGCGCTATCTTTCCGGAATGATGCGGCTGCTGCTGCCGCTGACAAAAAGGCTGATATTCAAAAAATGATGATCGGCTGACAATATATGTTATTGAATATATATAATGAATATTCGTCTTTTATACGCACACTTTCCGAAAGGTGTGCGTATTTTTGTTGTTCAAAATATTAATATTATACCAAAACAAGTTGAAATATTATATTATTATTGACATTCTGAACGAAATATGCTAAAATGAATTTATAAATGTGATAAACTGATGAAAGGCGCTGAATAGTGTATGAGGATAGTGTACGATGTGGAGTCAAAGCCCAAACTCGGGCAGATGATCGTGTTTGCGCTCCAGCAGATGCTTGCTATTCTTGCGGCAACTATCGCGGTCCCCGTGATAATCGGCAACGGTCTGACTCCTGCGGCGGCAATGTTCGGCGCAGGCGTGGGTACACTGGTGTATGTGGGCTTCACCAAGCGGAAAAGCCCTGTATTGCTCGGTTCATCCTTTGCATTCATCGGTTCCATGAGCGCTGCATTTGCGGGTGCTGCTACGGTACAGCTGGGTATGCTGGGCATGATCATCGGTGCGGCGGCTGCGGGGCTCGTGTATGTGCTTATAGCTGAACTTATCCGCATTGTGGGCGTTGAATGGCTCAACAAGCTGATGCCCCCTGTGGTCATAGGACCTACCGTTGCGATAATCGGTCTTTCACTGGCGGGAAATGCCATCAGCGACCTGCAGAAAAGCGACGTTACCGATGCGGCGGGCTCAAACTATGCCGCGATGGTGTGCGGGCTGATAACACTGGCGGTGACGATGCTTTGTTCCACCTATGGTAAAAAAATGCTGCGTATGGTGCCCTTTGTGATGGGCATACTTGCAGGGTATGCCGCTGCTGCGGTGTTCACGATAATAGGCGGCGCTACGGGTAATGATGCTTTGAAGATCGTTGATTTTTCGGTGTTTTCAAGGGTGATGTTCCCCGACGGCAAAGTGACGGTCTCGGGCTTCATAAAAATGCCCGATCTGGTGTTCATCGAAGGCTTCAAGGGCTTTGGTGAGCTGACGGGCGGCTATCTGCTGACAGTGCTGGTGGCTTATGTGCCTGTGGCGCTGGTGGTATTTGCCGAACACGTTGCCGACCACAAGAACCTTTCCTCTGTTATCGGGCGTGACCTTCTCAAAGAACCGGGACTTGTGCGCACATTGCTGGGTGACGGCGTAGGCTCAATGGCAGGCGCATTTTTCGGCGGGTGCCCGAATACTACCTACGGCGAGAGCGTGGGCTGTGTGGCTATAACGGGCAATGCATCGGTGGTCACGATAATAACGGCGGCTGTGGGGTGTATACTATTCTCCTTTGTTACCCCCTTTGTGGCATTCATCGATTCTATCCCCTCCTGCGTGATGGGCGGAGTTTGCATATCGCTTTACGGATTTATCGCTGTGTCAGGTCTTAAAATGCTCAAAGAGGTGGATCTTGACAACAACAGAAATCTGTTCACTGCATCGGTCATATTCATTGCGGGCATCGGCGGGCTTAGCGTCAGCGTTGGTTCCGTTACGCTGACGGAGATAGCCGCAGCGCTGATACTCGGCATACTGACGAATAAATTGCTGTCCAAAAAATCGCCCGAAAAAGACGAACACTGAGTACAAGTGCTAACGATCAATATCTTTAATATATATGAAGCGAGGTTTTCAAAATGGGAAATGTAACGATTATCGACCACCCTCTTATCAAGCACAAGATATCCCTGCTGCGTGATGAAAACACAGGTACAAGGGATTTCCGCATACTGGTTGAGGAGATAGCCATGCTGATGGGCTATGAAGCTCTGCGCGACCTGCCCACCGAGCTTGTGAGCGTGAAAACGCCCATAACAACTGCGGATGTACCCATGCTTGCGGGAAAGAAGCTGGCTGTCGTACCGATACTGCGTGCGGGTCTCGGTATGGTCAACGGTATACTTGCTCTGGTACCCTCCGCAAAGGTCGGTCACATAGGTCTTTACAGGGACGAGGTCACTCATGAGCCCCATGAGTATTTCTGCAAGCTCCCCGAGAATATCGACGAGCGTCTTGTCATCCTGCCCGACCCAATGCTTGCCACAGGCGGTTCTGCCATAACGGCTGTGGATTTCATCAAGCAGCGCGGCTGCAATAATATAAAGTTCATGTGCGTCTTAGCCGCTCCCGAAGGGCTTGCAGCACTGCAAAAGGCTCACCCCGATATTGATATCTATGTGGGATGCCTTGATGAAAAGCTCAATGAGAATGCATATATCGTTCCGGGTCTTGGCGACGCGGGCGACAGGATATTCGGTACAAAATAGACCCGAAAGGAGAGAGAGAATATGCAGATGACAAATATGTCCGAATTTCACGGTCATATCAAACGTGTGCTCATCACCGAAGAGGAGATAGCCGAAGCGGTGGCAAAGACAGGCGAGATAATCAGCCTGGAGTATAAGGACAAGCCGCTGATACTCGTTAGTATACTGAAAGGCGCTTATATATTCCTTGCCGACCTCAGCCGTGCGGTCACGATACCTCACGAGATAGGCTTCATGGCTGCAAAGAGCTATTTTGAGGGCACCGAAAGCACAGGAAAAGTAGATATCACTATGGATCTTGCGCAGGATGTCAGCAAGTATCATGTGCTGATAGTTGAGGATATCATCGATACGGGCAGGACGCTGAAAGAGGTCATGAAGTATCTGGAGTCAAAGAACCCGCTTTCATTGAAAGTGCTGACACTGCTGGATAAGCCCGACAGACGTCTGGTGGATCTTGAATCGGATTATTCTCTGTTCACTATACCCGACCATTTCGTAATAGGATACGGGCTGGATTATGCGGAATACTACCGCAATCTGCCCTGTATCGCGGAGTTTGAGGAGGACAGCTGATGGAAAAACTGTTCAAGCTGAAAGAACGCGGTACCGATGTCCGCACCGAGATATTCGCAGGCGTGACAACGTTCATGACAATGGCGTATATACTGGCGGTAAATCCCAGCATACTTTCTTCCACAGGAATGGATGGCACAGCGGTGCTTCTCGCCACCTGTCTTGCGTCATTTATCGGCACCATGTGTATGGGAATATTTGCGAACCTGCCCTTTGCGCTTTCTGCGGGCATGGGTCTCAACGCTTTCATGGCGTACACCGTCTGCGGTGCAATGGGATATCCCTGGCAGGTGGCGCTGTTTGCGGTCTTTTTAGAGGGTGTCATATTTATCGTGCTCTCGGTGACTAAGGTGCGCGAAGCCATTTTTGACAGCATACCCCTCCCGCTGAAAAAAGCGGTTTCGGTGGGTATTGGTCTGTTTATCGCATTCATCGGTCTCCAGAATGCCCAGCTGGTGGTGGGCGGCGCAACACTGGTGGAGATCGTCGATTTCACGCAGGATTTTTCCACAAGAGGTATATGCGCAGTACTGGCAGTGATCGGCACGTTCGGGATAGCGATACTCTATATCAAGAAAGTGCCGGGTTCTATACTTATAGGCATTATCGGTACATGGGTGCTTGGCATGATATGTCAGGTCGCAGGGATATATGTCCCCGACAACGAGAACTGGTTCTCGCTGTTCCCCGGCTTTGCAATGACCGATTTTACATCTCTCGGCAAGACCTTCGGACAGTGCTTCAAGGTCGATCTTGGAAAAGTGGGTATATTCAATTTCATTGTTGTCATGATGTCCTTCCTTTTCGTTGATCTGTTTGATACACTGGGAACTCTCATCGGCGTGGCTTCAAAGGCTGATATGCTGGATGAGGAAGGCAGACTTCCCGCTATACGTCCCGCACTGATGGCTGATGCAGTTGCCACCACCAGCGGTGCCGTATTGGGTACATCTACGACCACAACTTTCGTCGAGTCCGCCGCAGGTGTGGGCGCAGGCGGAAGAACAGGTCTTACCGCTGTTACAACGGCTGTGCTGTTCCTGGCTTCGACCTTATTTGCACCTATTTTCGTGGCAGTACCCTCGTTTGCTACCGCACCCGCACTTATCGTGGTAGGCTTTCTGATGTTCAGCTCTATCACCGATATCAAGTTCGACGCAGAGCATTTCACTTCGGCTATCCCCGCATACCTCTGCATACTGGCGATGCCGCTGTTTTACAGCATCTCTGAGGGCATATCCATAGGTGTCATCTCTTATGTCATCATCAATGCAGCCTGCGGAAAGGCAAAGAAGGTCAATCCTATAATGTATGTGCTGACAGTGCTGTTCGTGCTGAAATATATCTTCCTATAACTGTAATTAAGTCGGGGAAGTTCCCCTGAAAATGTAAGGAGTGTTAATAATGGAAACATACACATTGAAAGTGGCAGGTCTGACAAGGGAACTGCCTATCTGTGCGGCGAGCGAAAAGCTGGATATCGCTGCATTCATCATGTTCTCGGACGTTGAGCTTACTGTAAAGTCAGCGGAGGAGCTGCTGAAAAAAGCGCCCGATTTCGACGTTATCATCACAGCGGAATCTAAGGGCATACCGCTTGCTTACGAAGCTGCAAGACAGTCGGGAAAGAACTATGTCGTTGCGCGTAAGTCTGTGAAGCTGTATATGACCGACCCCATATCGGTGCAGGTAAAGTCCATCACAACAGCAGCCGTTCAGACGCTTTACCTCTCGCAGGAGGACGTTGCAAGGCTGAAAGATAAGCGTGTTCTCATCCTTGACGACGTTATCAGCACAGGCGAGTCCCTTTCCGCAGTGGAAGAACTTGTAAAGACCGCAGGCGGAACTATCGTCGGTGCAGGCGCAGTCCTTGCCGAAGGTGATGCTGCGGATAGATCGGATATATTCTTCCTGGAGAAGCTGCCGCTGTTTTTCAAATAATAGCGGCGAGTGACTAAAGAAAAAAGGCGGTGCAGAGATTGCATCGCCTTTTTTAGTCCACAAAAGCGGACAAAAATTATAGACCCCACGCAAACTACTGCCCCCATCAAACCCGCAACAATTCCAACAAACAAAAAAGCCATAGCACTCCCGCTATTATCACGGAAATACTATGGCTCACTATTTTATTCCAAAAAACTATATTATCCTGCGCATCGCAACTATCGGGTTGCCCCAGTATGAGAAGCTGGCAAGATCGGAGAAGATAATGCCGTCATTCGAGTTCGCCGCATGGACTATCCTGCCGTTGCCAGCGTATATCGCTACATGGTAGATGTCACTGATTCCGCCGTAGCTGAAAAATACCAGGTCGCCTTCCTGTAACTCATCATAGCTCACAGCTGTGCCGTAACCCGCCTGTAAGGACGCAAGATGCGGCATATTTATGCCTATCTGTGAATAGCTCAGCATAACAAGTCCCGAACAGTCGCACGCCCTGTAGGATGCACCGTTCCATACATACGCACCGCCAACATTGCTGCGGGCGTAATCCATCACCGTGTCGATCTTGCTCTGCCTGGAGTCGTCGTAAGGCTCAGGCTCGGGTTCGGGCTCAGGCTCGTACTGCGGTTCTGTTTCGATGGGCTCCGTTTCTGTCTCGGGGGGCACCGTCTCAACAGGCGGCTCGGTCTGTGCCTCCGTCGTTGTGGTCGTGGTGGTGGTCTTCTTGGTCTCAGCCTTTTCGGTAGTCGTCTTTTTGGTTTCTTCGGGCTTTTCGGTGGTCACAGTGGTCTTCGTGTCTGCCGACTTCTTTGTAGTGGCAGCGCCTTTCTTCTCTTCGCCCGAAGTTGTCGTGACCTTAGTCGCGCCCTCTTTGCTGCCCTCTGTTGCTATATCCTTGATAACAGGCGCAACAGTGGTGGTGTGTGCCTTTGAATAAGCACTGTCATAGTCCTTGTCTAGCTGTGAAGCACGCAGCTCCATCGCCGCCTTGTCCAGCGCAAGAGTATCCAGCTTGCCGTCAGCTTCTTCGATTATCTTCTGCAGTGATGCTTTTTCCGCTTTCAGCTCATCGCGCATAGCCGAATACTGTGAGCTCTGCTCTTTCAGCTTTTCGGAGCTTTTCTCTATCTCCGCCTGTACAGCTTCGATCTCACGCTTCTTTGTCATCAGATCGTCCAGCGCCTTGTCATCATGCTCAGCAACACGCTTTACCAGCTCCATGCGCATCAGCACATCAAAGAAATCAGCCGAATTTACCAGTACATTCTCATAAGTGCTTGACCCGCCTGCCAGATACATGGTCTTCAGCCTGTCGAGAAAGACCCGCTTCTGCGCATCTATCTCGGTGTTCTTGACCTCCAGATCCTGGCGCGATTCTCTCAGACGTATATCGATCTCGATCATAGCGTCTTCGTTCTTTGCCAGCTGTTCCTCTACATTGTCGATCTTGGCTTTTACAGCTGTGTACTTTTCTTTCAGGGCTTCGATATCGCCTTTCTGCTTATCTATCTCAGCCTGAGCATCCTCTATCTTCTTGTCCAGCTGCTTTTGCTGGGCTTTAAGGTCTTCAAGCTCGCTTTCGTATGTATCGGTCTTGGGATCCGCTGCGCCCTTGACCATATTGCCGCCGTATTCTCCCGCCATGCCCGCTGTAAGCGTAAGTGCAAGGCATAAAGCCAGGAGTTTTCCGGCTGAATGTTTTTTGTATATCATTTTCGGATTTTCCTTTCCGCAGACAGGACATATACTGCCGTCTGTCAGTTGTCGTTCCCTTATCGGGATATCCTTGATGTTATCATTGAAACCGGGATGTAACCATATAGTAACCCTTTTATATTATACCCGTATCCCGCCGTATTGTCAAGTTAAATTTTTCTGAATACCCTTCCGCAAAAAGTCGAAGCGCTGCCGAAAAAGCCTAAATAATTACATTTTGCTTACATTGTGATGACTGAATGAAAATTTTGATATATAATAAAAAACTGCGGAGCATAACGCTCCGCAGTCATATTGTAAAGGATATTTGATCACAGCTTTGTCTCAACAAAGATATCGTAGATAGCCTTAACAGCACTCTCGAAATCCTCTTCGCTCACGCCGATGATAACGTTCAGCTCGCTGGAGCCCTGATCGATCATCTTAACGTTGACGTGTGCGTGTGCCAGTGCGGAGAAGATCCTGCCCGCAGTACCTCTGTTAGCCTTCATTGCTCTGCCCACTACAGCGATCAGCGCAAGATCTGTCTCGATCTCGATCATATCGGGGTGGCAGTTGCGGTGCAGACCAGCAAGTATCTCCTGCTCCTTGTCAGCGAATTCCTCCTGCGATACGATCACAGACATGGTGTCGATACCCGAAGGCATGTGCTCGAAGCTCACGCTGTTCTTCTCGAATACTTCCAGTACACGTCTGCCGAAGCCCAGCTCTGCATTCATCATGTCCTTTTCTATATTGATTACAGTGAAGCCCTTCTTGCCTGCGATACCTGTGATGGTGTAGGCAGGCTTCTGTGAGGTGGACTCAACGATCAGTGTGCCGGGTGCATCGGGATTGTTGGTATTCTTGATATTGATTGCGATACCTGCTTTTCTTACAGGGAAGATAGCATCCTCATGGAACACACTGGCACCCATATACGAAAGCTCTCTGAGCTCCTTGTATGTGATAGTAGTTATGGGCTTGGGATCCTTAACTATTCTGGGGTCGGTGGTCAGGAAGCCTGAGGTATCGGTCCAGTTCTCGTAGAGGTCTGCATTTACAGCCGCAGCAACGATGGAACCTGTGATATCCGAACCGCCTCTGGAGAAGGTCTTTATGGTATCATTGGGCATAGAGCCGTAGAAACCGGGAACTACCGCATTGTCAAGTCCTTCCAGTCTTTCGCTGAGAGCCTTGTTTGTGCGCTTTGCATCGAACTGACCTCTGTCATCAAAATAGATAACGTCAGCTGCATCTATAAAATTGTAACCCAGATAATTAGCCAGTACCATACCGTTGAGGAACTCGCCTCTGGAAGCTGCGTAGTCTCTGCCCGCCTTGCCTATGAAGCAAGCCTTGATGATATCGAACTCATTGTCCAGAGAAAGATCCAGACCGAGATCGCTGATGATACCGTTGTATCTTTCCTTTATAGCTTCAAATTCCTTAGAGAAATCCTTGCCCTTTGCTGCAAGATCATAGCAGCCGTAGAGCATATCCGTTACCTTTGTGTCAGCAGAAAATCTCTTTCCGGGCGCGGAAGGAACAACGAACCTTCTGGAATCCTCTGCGGTGATTATATTCTTAACTTTGATGAACTGTTCAGCGCTTGCAAGAGAGCTACCGCCGAATTTTACTACCTTTGTCATACTGTGCGACCCCTTCTTATATAAATTATATGCTTTCAGCACCTTAAAAAGTATACCCAATTTCCTTAAATTAGTCAATAGTCAAGTATACAAACTTTCTCCACGAATTGGATGTACGTTTGTAGAATACGCTTGTATTCCACTGGCGGACAAGCAGCAATAAAAACAATATATTACGGGATTTTTGCCAATACGTTTACCCGCACTTCCGATACATACAGAAAACGGCATATCTTTCGGGAAATACGGCGTTTATTGACCGCATCCCGAAAAATATGCCGTTAGTATAAACTGTATGAACAGCGGCGCTCATCATCCTTCGCGCTCGCTTCTCCATTTCATGAACTCCTCGTATTCCAGAGGCTTTGCGTAATAATACCCCTGAAAACTGTGTACATCGAATTCTCTGAGGATATCGCTCATGCCCGAAGACTCTATGCCTTCCACGCAGACACCCGCACCGTAGGTGTTCGCCATCATGACAAAAGTCTTTATCAGCTCCCTTTCCTTCGGATCTGATTCTATCTTGCGCACAAAGCTCCTGTCTATCTTGATGGTATCAAAGGGAAGTGCCTTGACTATGCCCACAGAGGAGAAGCCCGTGCCGAAATCGTCCAGTGCGACCTTTACACCTCTGCTTCTCAGGCTGCAAACGGTATTCGTCAGCAGGTTGATATCCAGCAGTCTGCATCTTTCCGTCACTTCCAGGCAAAGGTGCGCGGGCGGATAGCCTGTCTTTTTGAGTATTTCCATCACCATATCGACGAAATTGGCTTTCTCTATCTGTGAGTAGGAAAGATTTACATTGATGATGAAATTAGGATCAAGCTCCAGTACCTTTTTCGCATCTCTTACTGCGGTGATGAGTATCCATTCACCCAGTGACGGGAAAAGGGGATCCTGTTCCAACAGCGGTATAAAAAGGTCAGGAGGGACTATGCCGTATTCTTCGCCTTTCCATCGCAGCAGTGCCTCTGCGCCTATCAGCTTTTCTGTTTTGGCATCCACCACAGGCTGATACAGCAGATAGAAGCCCGTGAAGCCCTGTGTGATAGATGCTCTTATCGCATGGAATTTCTCGACTCTCTGCCTGTTTCCGCTGCCCAGATCGTTCTTGAATATAACAAGATCTCCGTGCTGTCTGATCTTCGATTCGTTGTAGGCAAAGGTCAGACAGGTCATTACCGTCTGAGGGTCGATATTGAAGTTGTCTATATCGATAAGACCCGAATTAAGTTCAAGCATTATCTTCTTGCCGTCGATGATCATGCCCTCTCTGAAATAAGAGCGCAGATGTTCATATCTGGCTGAGATCTCCTTGACGGAAAGGGTGGTGTTGAGTATGGCTATCTTCGTTCCGTCCAGCCTGAATACCGAACCCGAGTTGCTCACCTGATCGAAGATATAGCGGCTCATCTTCTGGAGAACGATATTTCCGAAATGGTATCCGTAGATCTCGTTTATCTCGGAGAATTTTGCTATACCTATAAGTGTTATGCGCATCTTCTGGTTTTTGATAAGAGCGGACTGTATCTCGTCAAAGAAACCGTACTGATTTCTCAGTCCCGTAAGACTGTCGATATTGCTCTGTATGCCGTGATCCCTGATAGTTCCCGCAAAGTAATCGGGCTCGCCGTTCTCGTCTTTGAGGACTATGCCGCGACAGGTGCAGACGTTGTACTCGCCGTTTATCCTCCTCGCCCTGTACTGCATATCATGTCCGCTGAGGTTGCCCGCGAATATATCCGCAAGACCGCTGCGGTAGGTATCCCGGTCTTCCTCGTGGATGTGTTTTTCCCAGATATCGCCTGCGGCATACATATACTCCGACGGCAGACCGAAGGAATCCACTGCGGCTTTTGACCACCTGGAATAATCATACTTCATATCACAGATATAAACATACATCCCCTCTGCGGAGATACAGTTCATCTCGAACAGGCTGTCCAGCCTTCTTTTGCGTTCAGCGGGCATCTGCTTGCTGTTATCCTTGTCATCCTTACTCATCTCGGCAGGCTTTCCTGCTTTGAGTGTCAGCTTGTCCTGACACATCTGTTCGTCCGCACGCTTGAAAACGGCAGAAACATTTTTATCGTTCAGTTTATCGTACACACCTATGCCGACAGCCAGCACAGGTCCCGAATTCTGCTTATAGTTCTCAGAAGACTTCCTGCGCAGCATTTCAACAAGGGCTATCCTTTTATCGTAATCCTTACCCGCCAGCACAGCAACGAATTCATCTCCGCCTATCCTGAAAACAGGGCTGTGGGCAAAGATGCCGCATATTATCCTGCAGGATGACTTTATATACTCATCTCCCGCCTTGTGTCCCTCTTTATCATTGATGATCTTCAGATCGTTGATATCGCATATAACGATGGCAAAGGGAGAATGTCCCGCTCCGCTGTCGATGCTTCTCTGTATCGACTCCTCTAATTCGCGGAAGGCGTTCATATTCTTCGTGCCTGTCAGCGCGTCACGTCTTGCCATTTCATTGGCGCGGTTTATGGCTTCTATCCGCTCCTGTTCTTTCTTTACCTCTTCTTCGATATTTTCTATACCGACGATAAAGTAGGCATTGTCTTCGGAGCGCATCACAGTGAGCCTTGAATATTGGGTCTTTCCGTTTCGTATGAGCCTGAAATCCGCACTGTACTGCTTTTTGTTCTCAAGAGTGGTATTTATAAAGTCCCTGTCAAGGAGAGCCAGTATCATGCTCCTGTCATCCGCGTGTACACGTTTATCGACCACAGCAGGCATTTCGGAAAAGAAATCCTTGCCTATGATATTCTGCGCCAGATCGGCGGCGATATCCTCTCCCGCAGACCTTGTAAACTCGCCTGTTTCGTTGTTTATGTAGTACATATAATCGTATCGCAGAGCAAGGCTCTTGGCGATGCGGCTGTATGTATCACTTTGCTTTCTTGATTCTTCAAGGGCTTGCTGTGCCCTGACTTCGTCGTTTATATTAGTGATGCCCACAAGGATATGCTTCATATCGCTTGCCCATATCTGCATACAGCGGCAGTGCATAACATAGCCGTTCATGACAAGTCTGTATTCAGCGTTGAACCTGACTGCATTTTTCAGGTTTTTGAGCATATTCTGCTTTTTGAACAAGGGCAGCACTCTGTCAAGGTCATCGGGGTGAACGTACTTCTTTATGTTTTTACAGCTCTCGGTGAAGAAATCCTCTCCCTTTTCGGGTATATTAAGGCTCTTGTATGTATCCTTTGATGAATACTCGAAATAGTCATTGGTTTCCATATCCACATAATAAAGGGTATCGAAATGTGCCGCCAGACTTCCTGCGATCTGGTTGTAAATCTCCAGAGCCTGCTCGTTCTTTTCGGCTTTCTGCCTGTCGCGGACTTCCTTGTCGATATTCTTTACGCCGAGTATGAAATAATCATCTGCTTCGCTTTCACCTCTTATCAGGCTGAGGGCATGGAAAACAGGGCTGCCGTTTATCATCAGGCGGTATTCTATACGCCGCTCGTTGCCTTTTTCCACAAGTGCAAGCAGATTGTCCTTCTGTATGTCCTGCTGGAAGATGTGCTTGTCCTCCTCATAGATGACCTGATCGGCATCTCTTTTGAGGTCGGTAAAAAAGTCATCACCTTTCTTTTCAAGGCACACTGAACGTGTCTCCGTATCTGTGGCATACACGAAGTAGGCATTTGTTTTGGCGTTTACATAAAACACATTTAAAAATTCCACTAAAAGAGATTCAGCGATCTTTATGAAAATGGGGTCGTTATAGATCATAAATGATACCTCCATAAAAAGGTAATGAACTCAGCATTATTCTTCAATATATATTATACACTATTAATATAAAAAAATCAATACGGTAATATGTATTGTGATAAAATTCAAGAAAC
>NZ_CAMHRZ010000076.1 GCF_946187255.1 uncultured Ruminococcus sp. | reverse complement strand
GTTCGGGAATGGCAGCTATCAGCTACACACTGCTGAACCTTGCCTCAAAGGGCGGCACGATACTTGCTTCGCCCTATCTCTACGGCGGAACGATAGACGCATTTGACAGACTTTTCCCCGAACTGGGCGTTACCATAAAGCTGACGGATGCAGTCCTTGATCCAGCAAAGCTGGAAAGCGAGATAACCGATGATGTAAAGGGCATATACGTTGAGAGCCTTTCAAACCCCAATGCGTATCTGCTGGATATCGACGCTATATCCGAAGTGGCACACAGACACGGAGTACCCGTTGTGGTAGATAATACCCTTGCTACACCTTATCTTTACAGACCTTTTGAACACGGTGCTGATATAGTTGTATACTCCGCAACAAAGGCGCTGACAGGTCACGGCAATATCATCGCGGGTGTTATCCTCGATAACGGTGATATGAGTAAGTACACAGAGGACAGATATCCTCAGTTCTTTGAAAAGATAGTGATGCTCAAAGGCAAGTCGCCTGCGGATATCTTCCCCGGAAACTTCTTTATATTCAGGCTGATACTGGTATACCTCAACCTGCTGGGCGCAGCACTTTCTCCTCAGGATGCATATCTTGGCATCATCGGTCTGGAGACACTTTCCGAGAGAGTTGCAAAGCAGTCGAAGAATGCGGCAAAGATCGCGGCATATCTGGAAAGCTCGCCCGCAGTTGAATGGGTACGCCACCCCAGTCTTGCAAGCTACAAGTTCAAGGAGCTTGCCGATAAAAATCTTCCCAACGGCGGCGGCGGAGTCCTCAGCTTCGGCATAAAGGGCACTCCCGAGCAGGAAGCGGAGTTCCTCAACAATATCAAGCTGTTCCACTATCATGTAAATCTGGGCGATGCCCGTTCGCTGATAGTTGACTCGCCCAACACCACACATTCCGAGCTGAACGAGGAAGAACTCAAGCTGGCGGATATCCCTCACAATCTGATACGCATTTCCGCAGGTCTTGAGGACGCAGATGACCTCATCGCAGATCTGGAACAGGCATTCAAGGCGGCAGGCTTAATATAAATCTGGGTAGAAAATTAAGGTATGTTTGGAGTGAAGTAAAATGAAGAAAAAGTTATCGATCACAGCGATACTTACGGCGGCAGTGATGGCAATGGCATCATGTTCCGTAAGCGAAGCGGGAAACAGTCAGTCTGAAAACAACAACGCAGGCGGAGACAAGGATACGGTGCAGAACACCGATTACAAATACGGTAAGATAGACATTCCCGGCAAGGACGGCGCACTTTGCGGCGCACCGATATATATAGCCTACGAGAACGGCTATTTCGCTGAGGAGGGCTTTGATGTCAACCTCATCTCGGCGGATATTGAAACCAGAAAGATAGGTCTCAACAACGGTACCATACCGATGGTAAACGGAGATTTCCAGTTCTTCCCGTCTATCGAAAACGGCATAAATGTCAAGGTCGTTGACGGCTTGCACGAGGGCTGTATCAAGTTCGCGGTAAGACCTGATTCGGATATCAACTCGGTGGATGACCTGAAAGGCAAGAAGATAGGCGTTGACGAGATTGGAGGCACTCCTCATCAGGTGGCTTCACTGTGGCTTGAAAACGCCGGTATCTCCGCCGATCCTTCAAAAGGCGAGGTAACGTTCCTGCCTTATTCGGACGGCAACCTTGAATTTGAAGCGCTGGCAAGCGGCGAGATAGATGTAGCCGCTCTGTGGGATCCGCTTGGTTCGATACACGAAAAAGCAGGCGATGTGCGTATAATCTTCGATCTTGGCAAGGATCCCTATTTTGCAGACCGCTTCTGCTGCTTCCTGTATGCATCCAGCAAGGTGCTGGAGGAAAACCCCGATGAAGTAGCGGCGCTGCTTAGGGCTTACCGCAAGGCTCAGGAATGGATATACGAGAACCCCGAAGAATCTGTGGATATCATAATCAACAAGAAGTACGCTTCCATCGAGGACAAGGAGCTGGCTGTTGATCTTGTCAAGAGCTACGGTTATCCTTCGGCGGCTGAACATGATGGTACATGGGATAGCCACGTTGAGAGCGATGTTAAATACTTCGTTGACGGACTGGCAAAGATAGGATATCTCGAAAGTGATCCCGATCAGTTCGCAAAGGATATTTATCAGAAGGTCGATGTAAACTGATATATAGTATTAAGGGCGGTCAGCTGCCGCCCTTTTCTTTTTTATGAATGGAGAAGTGAATGTATGGATGCAGCAGTTAAAGGACATGAAACAGACGTGATACTTAATAAACAACAGACAGACTCAAAGCCGTCGGCAGCTTGGGGATATAAGCATAACGGCTACTATCTGCTCAAGATACTGTTCACGCTGGCAGGCTTTATCATAGCCATAGTTACCAATATCACATTCCCGCAGAAAGCGGCGGTGGAGATAAAGGACTATATCATCAACGCTGCGGGGCTCAGCGTTAAGCTGACTATGAACGATGCTTATATATTCGTTCTTGCGGCGCTGATAGTGATATATCTGATATCGGGCATCAGGGCATGGGGCGATAAGGACAGACGCAAGAAATACTGCAAAAATGCAGCCTTCCGCTTTGCACTGGGAATTGCACTGGCGGTGTGGGATATAGGCGGAACTAAATTACAGTTTTTTGCACAGCCCTTTTTTCCGGGTCCCGCACAGGTGATAGAGACTTACCTTGCAGACGGCAGCTATGTGGTGCAGAATACCCTTTATTCCCTGAGACTGTATGCGGCGGGTTTTTCCTGCGGCGTGCTTCTCGGAGTAGGTACGGGCATACTCATAGGCTGGTACCCGAAGGTGTATTACTGGGTATTCCCGGTGCTGAAGATCACGGGTGTAGTACCTGCCGTTGCATGGATGCCCTTTGCGCTGACGCTCCTTCCCAATTCATTCTCAGCGGCGGTATTCCTTATAGTTATCTGCGCATGGTTCCAGATAGCGTTCCTTACGGCACAGGGAATACAGTCCACACCCAAGCAGAGCTATGAAGCCGCAAGGGTTCTGGGCAGCAGGCAGTTCGGGCTGATATTCCATGTGGCGATACCTCACGCAATGCCCGATATATTCACCGGAATAAGCTCAGCTAATGCTATGGCTTTCACAACTCTTGTAATGAGCGAGATGCTGGGTCAGCCGGGAGGACTGGGCTACTATATCAATCAGTCAAAGGTGTGGAGCGCCTATTACAAGGTGCTGGCGGCGATCGTCGTGATGGCTGTGCTGTTCTCCTGCATCAATCACATCATAGGTCTTATACAGAAGCGTACACTGCGCTGGCAGGAAGGGGTGCTGAAAAAATGAGCAGTTCCATAACTATATCGGGCGTGAACAGGGTATATACCGATGTTGACGGCAACAAGGTCAATGCTCTCAACGAAGTATCACTGGATATACATCCCGGGGAATTCATATCTATAATAGGTCCTTCGGGCTGCGGAAAGACCACGCTCCTTCGGCTGATAGCGGGACTTGACAAGCCCCAGTCGGGAGAACTTTCAATAGACGGCAGCAGGATAACCGACGTTGATCCCGAAAGAGGATATGTATTCCAGCAGGGCGGGCTTTTCCCCTGGCTTACTGTTGAGGATAATATAGCCTACGGCTTGAAAGCCAGAAAAGTCTTCAAGCAAAAGAAGAGCGAGATAGGGAAGTACATATCTATGGTGGGACTTGACGGTTTTGAGAAGTCATACCCTCACCAGATATCGGGCGGCATGGCGCAGAGGGTGGCTATCGCAAGAGCGCTGATAAACGAGCCGAAAGCACTGCTGCTGGACGAGCCTTTGGGTGCGCTGGATTCCTTTACAAGAAGTGATCTTCAGGACAAGCTGCTGGAACTGTGGAAGGATAACGGCACCACAATGATACTCGTAACCCACGATATTGATGAGGCTATATACCTCAGCGACAGGATAGTTATAATGACGCCCCGTCCCGGAAAGATAAGCAGGATAATCGACGTTGACCTGCCCCGTCCGAGACAGCGCGGCAGCGGAAGTTTCCTTTCCATGAGAAGAGATATACTTGAGCTTTTTGAACTGGCACAAGCACAACCTCAGCCCGAGTATGTGATATGAAAGAACGGTATATATGAAGATAAAGGAAAATATTGCGGGTATCGCGGAGATCGCGGCGGCTGTCATACTCACCGTCGGCTCCTTCACGTTTTTCCGTGCCTGTGATTCGGCAGAGGGCAGACACATGGCTTGCCACTGGGCTCAGAATACGATAACGCTTATCGGTATCGTGCTGACGGTGCAGGCTCTGCTGCGGACTGTGATACCCGATAAAAAGACAAAGGCAGGGCTTTCACTGGGGATTTTCCTGCTTTCGATCGCGGCGATTTTTGTCCCGGGAACAGTGATAGACCTCTGCATGATGGATACGATGGAATGTCATACAGTGTTCAGACCTGCGGTCATCGTGGTGGCTACCCTCAGTACGGTGATATCGGGCGTTGACTCTGTATTTGGTTTGGTAAGGTCGGGGAAGAAAGAATGAATATAAAACAACTGCCATTTAAAAATCTCATAAACAGACCTGTGCGTTCGGTGCTGCTGGTGCTGATAGCAGCCTTCATGGCGGCTGCCGTGTTCGGCGGAACAGTGGCGGCTTCGGGCATGAGGAACGGTCTTGACAGCCTGCAAAAGCGTCTGGGTGCTGATATAATAGTCGTTCCCGAAGATGCAGCCGAAAAGAACGATCTAGAAAATATCCTTTTACAGGGTACTCCCGCATATTTTTATATGGATAAGTCGGTGGAGGACGATCTTAAAGCCATCAACGGAGTAGCAGAGACTTCCGAGCAGTATTTTCTCGTTTCCGCAAATTCCGAGTGCTGTTCGGTGCAGGTACAGATCATCGGGTTTGATGAGGACAGCGATATCTCCGTAAAACCCTGGCTTAAAGAAAGCTACAGCGGCAGGCTGGGCGAGAACGAGATAATAGTCGGCTCATCCCTTTCCACAAGGGTGGGTCATACTCTGAAGCTCTACGGTGTAGAATGCAAAGCGGTGGGCAAGCTGGATGAAACGGGCACAGGGCTCGATACGGCTATATATACCACACCCGACACAGTCCGCAGGCTGATAAGGGCATCACAGGAAAAGGGCATAGGTGTGCTTTCAAAGCAAAGCCCCGATGATGTGATATCTTCGGTGTATATCAAGGTCAAGGACGGCGTGGATATAGACGATGTGGCGGCAGACATTAATCTCCATCTGGACGGTGTACGCGCAGTGCGCACACGTTCCATGATAACAGGCACAGCGGATAAGCTGGCTGTTATCTCAAAGAGCATAAACGGGCTGATGGCAGCTGTATGGATATTGGCGGCAGTGATCATGTCAGCGGCGCTGTCGGTACTGGCGAATGAACGCAGACGTGAATTTGCGGTGCTGAGGACCATAGGCTTTTCAAGAAAAAGGCTGGGGGGACTTATCCTTTCCGAGACAGCGGTGATATGTCTAAGCGGTGCATTTGCGGGGATACTGCTGACAGCACTGACAGTTTTTTCCTTTGGCAAGCTGATAGAAACAAAGACAGGTCTGCCTTATCTTTCTCCCGATATACTTCATGTACTGGTATACGCGCTGATCGCTTTTGCCGCCGTTATGCTGACAGGTCCGTTGGCTTCGGCTTATTCCGCATACAGACTCAGCCGTGTGGATACGGGCAGGATACTGAGAGAGGGTGATTGATGTGAAGATATATGCTGAAAACATAAGCAAGGAGTATACCCGCCACAGGCGCAGTTTCACAGCTGTGGAACCTGCTGTAATAGAGATATCGGGCGGACTGACGGTGATTCTCGGAAAGTCGGGCAGCGGCAAGACCACGCTGCTGAATATACTTGCGGGACTTCTCGCACCGAATACGGGCAGTGTGAAGTATGATACTGCCGATATATACGCCCTCAGTGACAGGGAACTTTCGGATTTCCGCAGCAGACACATCGGATATATACCTCAGGGACACAGTCTGGTGGGGAGCCTTACGGTGGAGGAGAATATCCTTCTGCCCGCCGCCCTTGCAGGTGAACCGCAGAAGGAATATGCTCAAACACTTATTGAGGAACTGGGTCTCGGCGAGCTCAAAAATGCCTATCCTAAAGAGCTTTCGGGAGGTGAGATACGAAGGGCAGCGATTGCGAGAGCCCTTATAAATTCTCCCGATGTGATATTTGCCGATGAGCCCACCAACGACCTTGATGATGAGAACACGAGACAGGTCTTCGGGCTGCTGAAAAAGGCAGCAGAGCAGGGAAAAACAGTGATAGCAGTTACACACGACAGTTCGGCGGCGGACTATGCCGACAACGTTTACCGCATGGACGCGGGGGTACTTACAAAAGAGGAGGGACACAAACGTGAAATTGCGTAGAGGAAATATCAATGATCTCCGGGAACTTGCATCGATAGAAAGTATATGTTTCCCGCCCGAACAGGCAGCGGGGCTGGAACAGTTCCGCAGGCGGCTGGAAAAATATCCGCAGCATTTTCTCGTGCTGTGTGATAGTGACGGTAAGATAATCTCATTCATCAACGGCTTTGTCACCGACATCCCCGACCTTACGGACGAGATGTACGAAAAAGCGGATATGCATAAGGAAAACGGTTCCTGGCAGATGATATTCGGGCTCAACACTCTTCCCGAATACAGGCGCAGGGGTCATGCGCAGACGCTTATGAACGAGTTCCTGTCCATCGCAAGGTCGGAGGGCAGGCGAGGTGCTGTGCTCACCTGCAAGGAGTCGCTGATAGGTTTTTATGAGCGGTTTGGGTTTGTCAATGAGGGCGTTTCCGAAGGATCCGTCATCGGCGGAGTAAAGTGGTATCAGATGAGAAGATCTTTCTGAATAAAATTCACATATATCCTCTTGACAAAAATAAGTATCTGCTATATAATCATACTAAGCAGATATGAAAAATATGAAACAAGAGGGGTGATATGTATGTCATTAAAAAAGATCGCTCAGATGACGGGTGTGTCGGTATCAACAGCAGGCAGGATACTCAACGACCCGAACCATAAATGTTCCAGTGAAGAAGTCAGGCGGAGGGTACTTGACGCAGCCCGCGAGATAAACTATATACCAAATCTCAGCGCAAGGAGCCTGAAATCGGGAGGAAAGCAGGAGGACAGGATATATCACATAAATATCCTGCTTACAAGGTTCGCCCACGAAACGGCAGATCCTTTTTATGACGAGCTGCTGATGATACTAGAAAAGGAACTGCGCAACAGCGGGTGCATTGTCAGCAATGTTTGGCACGTTGCGGAATTTTCCGATGAAAAGTCATGCAGGACGGAGAATATTCAGGCGCGTGTGGACGAGCTCTACTCAGCGGGCGGACAGCGCACTGACGGACTTATAGTGATAGGCAAGGTCACGGGGCGTGCTTTGAAGCTGCTAAAAAACCGCGAGAAGAACATCGTTTCCATAAACCGAAATTCCACGAATTACGAAGCCGACGAAGTGCTGTGTGACGGCAGCAGGATAGCACAGACAGCAGTTGGTTATCTTGCCAAACTGGGTCACACGAAGATAGGCTATGTCGGTGACTGCCATAACGAGTCACGCTTCACGGGTTATCAGACGGCACTGACGAATTTTCATCTTGCCCCCGATATCGACTATATATTCGATACCATACCAAATGAGGCGAACGGTATAGCCGCTATGGAGTATTTCAGCGGACTGGACGAGCCGCCAACGGGGATATACTGTGCCAACGATATCCTGGCGGTGGGTATGCTTAAAGCTATGAGCCGCAGGAGATCGAGAAGCTATGCGCCGTCGGTGATATCAAGTGATGATATCGATGCCGCACAGTACACACGACCCATGCTGACGACCATATCTCTTCCCAAGAACGAGATGGTGCGCTTCGCACTGATGCTGCTGCTGGACAGGATAAAGGGCGGACATCGTATAGTTTCCCGTCTTGAAGTCGAGGGCACGCTCATCATCCGCGAGAGCTGCCGACCCTTCAAAGAGCTCAACGAGCCCGAATATTACATATAAAAGCAGACCTTCGGGTCTGTTTTTTTATTACAGTTCACAGTCTGAGATAACGTTATCATGAATTGTTGTGAATATAGCTGCGACAACCATCACAATAGCCAGAAATGTGCGATACTTCTTGTGATAACGTTATCACAAATGCACTTTGCTTGATATCGGGTTAATTATTTGTTTACGTTCTCAAACTCTGTAAATGCCATATTTAAGCGATGTGAGCTTTATCGTGAGGATCTCGTGACAACGTTATCACCATTTAGCATTGACTATTTTGCGATTTTAGGGTAAAATCAGTACATAACATAGTTAACGTATAGGAATTATATGAAAGGATGATGAATATGAGCTATAAAGGAATAGAGACCGCACTTATTCATGGCGGCATATCAACAGACGAAAGAACCGGTGCTGTGAATGTCCCGATATATCAGACCTCCACATTCAAGCAGGATGGTCTCGGTAAGATGAGGGGATATGAGTATTCAAGAACAGGCAACCCCACAAGAGAGGCTCTTGAAGCGCTGATAGCCGAGCTTGAAGGCGGCTACGCGGGATTTGCCTTTGCCAGCGGACTTGCGGCTGAAACAGCTGTCCTCAGTCTTCTGAACACAGGTGACAGAGTGCTGATATCTTCAAATGTTTACGGCGGTACATTCAGACTGCTGGACAAGATATTCAATCATTTCAATATCAATTATACAATATCTGATACCGAAGATCCGGCTTCCTTTGAAAAGGACATAACCCCCGATGTTAAGGCAGTGCTGATAGAAAGCCCCGCAAATCCGCTGATGACCATCACCGATATCCGCGCGGTGGCAGAGATAGCACATAAACACGGACTTCTCGTGATCGTTGATAATACTTTCATGACACCTTACCTGCAAAGACCCATAGAGCTGGGCGCTGATATCGTTGTCCACAGCGCTACAAAGTACCTGGGCGGGCACAGCGATGTGGTTGCGGGACTTGCGGTGGTAAAGACAAAGGAGCTTGCTGAGAGGATCGCATTCATACAGAACTCAACAGGCGGCGTGCTTCCTCCCTTTGACAGCTTCCTGCTGATAAGGGGTATCAAGACACTGGGCGTGAGGCTTGACAGGCACGTTGAAAATGCTCAGAAGGCTGCCGAGTATCTTTCTAAGCACAGTGCAGTAAAGAGCGTACACTATCCGGGACTTCCCACTGACAAGGGTTATGAGGTAAACAAAAAGCAGGCTAAGAACGGCGGCGTAATGATATCCTTTGAGCTGAAAGACAACTACGATATCAACGTATTCTTCGAGAGCCTTGAACTGATAACTCTGGCGGAAAGTCTTGGCGGAGTCGAGTCACTGGTATGCCACCCTTCCAGCATGACTCACGCATCCATTCCTGAAGATATACGCAAAAAGGTGGGTATAACCGACGGTCTGATAAGACTTTCCATAGGTATCGAGAATATCGATGATATACTGGAAGATCTCGATCGGGCGATAGCAAAAAGCGAGGTAAAGTAAAATGTTGTATGAGAGTATGCATGACCTTATAGGTCACACACCGCTGGTGCGTCTGAACAATATGGGGGTCTCCCCCGATGTACATATATATGCGAAGCTTGAAATGTATAACCCCTCAGGCAGCGTCAAAGATCGTATCGGAGAATACATGATCAGGGCAGCTGAAAAAGAGGGCAGACTTAAAAAAGGCGGTACGATAATCGAAGCTACCGCAGGCAACACGGGACTGGGAATTGCATTCGCAGCACTCGACAGAGGTTACAGAGTAATATTCACCGTTCCCACAAAATTTTCCGCAGAGAAACAGGCGCTGATGAGGGCGTTGGGTGCAGAGGTGATAAATACCCCTCGTTCGGAGGGAATGCTGGGTGCTGTGAGAAAAGCCGAAGAGCTGAAAGCGCAGATACCTGATTCCATATCTCTCGAACAGTTCAAGAACCCCAACAATCCTCTGGCACACTATGAGGGTACGGGCAAGGAGATATACGACGATCTTAACGGCGATATCGACTATCTCGTGGCTGGCGCAGGCAGCGGCGGTACCTATTCGGGCATCGTCAGATACCTGAAAGAACACGGCAAGACGAAGGGTATTCTTGCAGATCCCGATGGCTCCACCATTGGCGGCGGCGAGCACAAGGATTACAATATCGAGGGTATAGGCAACGACTTTATACCCGATACGATGGATATAGGTCTTGTGGATAAAGTGATAAAGGTAAACGATGAAGAAGCATTTTCAACTGTGCGTGACCTTGCAAGGAACGAAGGCATCATCGCAGGATCATCTTCGGGTGCGGCGATGGCTGCGGCGCTGAAACTTGCAAAGACCATAGATAAGGGAAATATCGTGGTAGTCTTCCCCGACAGAGGAGACAGGTATTTCAGCACAGGATTATTTGGATAGTGGTGATAGAATGATATTTAAGATAGCCTTTGCAAGCTCCGACGGAGCAAAGGTAGACAGTCATTTCGGTGCGGCGGATAGATTTTACATCGCATCTCTCAATACCGAAACGGAAGATTATGAGATCACGGGAAGTATAGAAGCGCGTCCTGCGTGCAGCGGCGGCAGTCACGAGGTATCGAAGTTTGAAACGGTGCTTGAACAGCTCAGTGATGTATCTGCCATAGTCGCACAGCGAGTAGGACCGGGAGCAAGGAAGTTTATAGAAGAAAAGGGCAAGGCTGTCTATCAGATACCGCTCGATATAGAACAGGCGATATGTCTGTTTCTGGAAGAAAAACAATGGGAGGTGGACAAATGGCTATCTCATACGAAGAACTGACTACAAAGCACCCCTGCTTTGCACGGGGCGAAAAGAACGGTGCAGGGCGGATACATCTGCCCATAAGCCCCAGCTGCAATATAGAATGCCGTTTCTGCGAACGCAGCTTCAACAACTACGAGATAAGACCGGGAGTGAGCCGCACGGTGATAACTCCCGAGGAGGCACTTGAAGCGATAGATAAGGCATTGCAGGTCTGTCCCGATATACACGTTGCGGGCATCGCAGGACCTGGTGATACCCTTGCAAGTCCATACGCGCTGCAAACTTTCAGGCTGATAAAGGAAAAGTATCCCGAGCTTGTAAAGTGCATGAGCACCAACGGACTTCTGCTGGCGGAAAAGGCGCAGGAGATCATCGATGTGGGTGTCGATTCGCTGACAGTAACGGTCAACGCGGTAGACCCCGAGATCGAAGCGCAGCTTAATGATGGTATAATATGGCACGGCAAGCATTATACGGGTGTGGAAGCCGCCGAGATACTCATCGAACAGCAGCTAAAAGGCATAAAGATACTCAGTGACGCAGGCATGACGCTGAAAGTCAACACGGTATTCGTTCCCGAGATAAACGGAGAACATATTGAAGAAGTGGCAAAAACGGTGGCGGAAGCGGGTGCGACTATATATAATATCATACCGCTGATACCCAACCACAAGCTGATAAACTGCCGTGAGCCGGATTGTATGGAGCTTGAAAGGGCGATACTGAAAGCATCGAAGTATATCGATGTGTTCAGACACTGCCAGCGCTGCCGTGCTGATGCCGTGGGCATTCCCGGCGGAAAAGACTACGGCGAAGAGATATATCAGAACCTTCAGAGATTGTCCCGCAAGGATACATTCTCACACGGGTAAATACAATATAAGATATATTGACTGTTCAAAAATACCATATACGGTATTAAATATAATTATCAAATGAAATCTGAAATGAGGTAAAGTGAAATGGCTAAAGAATTAAGACAGATCGCAATATACGGTAAAGGTGGTATCGGTAAATCAACTACCACACAGAACCTTACCGCAGGACTTGTAGAACGCGGAAACAACGTAATGGTAGTAGGCTGCGACCCTAAGGCTGACTCCACAAGACTTCTGCTGGGAGGTCTGCACCAGAAGACAGTTCTGGATACACTGAGAGATCAGGGTGAGGACGAGATCGAGCTGGACGCTATCCTGAAGGAAGGTTTTATGGGCACAAAGTGCGTTGAATCAGGCGGACCTGAGCCCGGCGTAGGCTGCGCAGGACGCGGTATCATCACATCTATCGGTCTGCTGGAAAGACTGGGTGCATATACCGAAGATCTGGATTATGTATTCTATGATGTACTTGGTGACGTAGTCTGCGGAGGTTTCGCAATGCCTATCCGTGAGGGCAAGGCTAAGGAGATATACATCGTTGCTTCGGGCGAGATGATGGCGCTGTATGCGGCAAACAATATCTCAAAGGGTATCGCCAGATATGCAAGACAGGGTGGTGTTCGTCTGGGCGGTATCATCTGCAACAGCCGTAACGTTGACCGTGAGGCTGAGCTGGTAAGAGCATTCGCTAAGGAACTGGGTACACAGATGATACATTTCGTTCCCCGTGACAACGATGTACAGCGTGCGGAGATACGCAAGAAGACAGTCATCCAGCACTTCCCTCAGTCGAAGCAGGCTGACGAATACAGAGCACTTGCTGAGAAGATCGAGCAGAACGATATGTTCGTAATACCCAAGCCCATGACTCAGGAAAGACTTGAAGAGATCCTTGTTGAGTACGGTCTGATGGATGATCTCAAGGACGACTACAAGATCTGATTTAATTCATAATTCACAATTCATAATTGTGGCGCGGGGCAGAAAATTAATATTCTAAGAATCGAATGACTTTTTGTCCCAAGCCGTAAAAGAATGTCACACAGCCCCGCACAGCAAGCCAAAAGCCCGAACGTCCCTAGCGTCTTTTTGAACGTCGGGAGCGTAGCGACCAGAGTTAAAAAAGTCGCTAGTTTTCTCAAGCGCACTGCCGACACAGTCGCAGTTAGGGTTTTGGTGCGCAGAGAGGGTATGGGGGATTTCGTCCCCCATTAAGATAGGAGTTTTGTAATGAGTAAAGTTAATTTGGATATACCCGAAGTCGAGATACGCGAGATACGTCTCAACTCGATCACGGGATTTCAGGGGACCGCTAAAGAGCTGGTAGATGCCTGCTCTGCCTGCGGCGGAAAGATCAAAGACAAGAGCCGTTCATTCAGCCAGTGCCTTGGCTGCGGAACTTCAAATGCCGCATGTACGCTGACTCTGATACAGGATGCGGCGATAATATCTCATGGTCCTGTGGGATGTTCCACCTGTCTGCATGAGTTTGCATTTACATACAGAGTAAACGCATATCTGAGACAGCTCGATCACCCCACCCAGCGTAAGATATACTCCACCAACCTGGAGGAAAAGGACACTATATACGGCGGCGGCAAAAAGCTGGACGCTGCT
>NZ_CAMHRZ010000075.1 GCF_946187255.1 uncultured Ruminococcus sp. | reverse complement strand
TCCTTGACCTGTGCGGCACATATCTTGTCGTAGGCTTCAAAGCCGTCATACACCTGCCCGAATATGGTGAACTGCTGAGAGAAATTGGGTATGCCGCCCTTTTTCTTGAATGCCTCCACCAGGTCGGTATTGCCGCCTGCGGCATCCAGCTCCTCCTTGAATTCATCGGTGAATTCCACCGTGTCCACGAAGAGTATGCGGCTGCCTGCCATTATCTGCCTGTTGAATATGTTTCCGCCCTTGTCACCGTAGGATACCAGCGAACCCTTGAAAGGCCACAGATCCTTGTGCAGTTCGGGTTCCAGCTGAGTCTTGTCAGTGTTGTCGGTGTCGGTGCCGTCGTTGGCTTTCGAGCCACCCATGAAGTATACGCTCTCCTGAACGGCGAATATATAAGTGCCGTCATAGTAGCCGTCCTCCACCAGCCCCTCGAAATACTTTACGAATTCGGGTGCCTGTTCGGGGTAAAGCACTGCGGAGAACTCGCCCTCACTGGTCTCGAATACAACAACGGGGGCATCATCTGCGGGAAGCTCGTACTGTATCAGCTCCACGTCTTCGGGGTCAAGCCCGCCGCCGCTCTTGGCTCTCTGGCACGCCTGAAACAGCGTGAATACCAACACGAAGCACATACCTATCATCGAGAACTGGAAATAAGTCCTGAAACGTTTGCCGCGTTTTTCATCGTAGTAGTTTTTCTTCTTTTTTTCCATCGTGCCCTCCCATCAGAGCTTGGTTATCTCGGTGCCCTGACGGGTCTCCTTGACGGCGTAGCCGAGTGCGGTGATCTTGTCGCGCAGCTCGTCTGCCTTTGCGAAATCCTTTGCTTTTCTGGCTGCTGTTCTTTCTTCCACAAGTGCCAGCACCTCAGCGGGTACATCTCCGCCCGACTTTTCCTCTGCCAGCTTGTCGGCAGCCTTCAAAAGTCCCAGACTGAGCACATTGTCGATATCGTCGATAACTGCCAGCTTGTCAGCTGCGGAAGCATCCGATTTGAGTATATCATACAGCGCTGTTATACCGTTTGCAGTGTTGAGATCCTCGTCCATTGCCGCTGTGAACTTTGCTTTCAGCTCAGCGGTCTTTTCAGCGGAGGGTGCTGCGGTGCCTGCTTCTGCCTTGATAGCTGCCACCCTTGCGATCAGCTTGTCAAAAGCCTTCTTTGCATTGTCAAGGTTCTCCCAGCTGAATACCAGCGACTTCCTGTAATGGGACTGCAAACAGAAGAACCTGTATACCAGCGGATCGTAGCCCTTTTCTTCCAGCAGGGATACTGTCAGGAACTCGCCCTTTGACTTGGACATCTTGCCTGTCTCGGTGTTGAGGTGGTGTACATGGAACCAGTAGTTGCACCACTTGTGTCCCAGATATGCCTCAGACTGGGCGATCTCGTTGGTGTGGTGGGGGAAGATATTGTCAACGCCGCCGCAGTGCAGATCGAGATATTCACCGAGATTCTTCATACTGATACAGCTGCACTCGATATGCCAGCCGGGATAGCCAACGCCCCAGGGAGAATCCCATTTGAGCTCCTGATCGTCAAATTTGGACTTGGTGAACCACAGCACGAAATCCGCCTTGTTGCGCTTGTTGGAGTCTTCCTCAACGCCCTCGCGCACGCCTACTTCCAGATCGTCTGCGCTGAAATTGTGGAACACATAGTATTCCTCCAGCTTTGAGGTGTCAAAGTAGATATTTCCGCCAGCTTCATAAGCATAGCCCTTTTCGATGAGTGAAGTGATGACCTTTATGAATTCCTCGATGCAGGTAGTCGCAGGCGCAACCACATCGGGGGTCTTGATGTTCAGCTTTGCGCAGTCAGCAAAGAAAGCATCGGTATAGAACTTTGCTATCTCCATGACGGTCTTGTGCTCGCGCTTTGCGCCCTTCAGCATCTTGTCGTCGCCAGTGTCACCGTCAGAAGTAAGATGTCCCACATCGGTGATGTTCATAACTCTCTTGACATCGAGACCTGTCCATCTCATATACTTTTCGAGAACATCTTCCATGATATAGCTGCGCAGATTGCCTATATGCGCATAGTGGTATACCGTAGGTCCGCAGGTGTACATGGACACCTTGCCCTCTGTTCTCGGTACGAATTCCTCTACCTTATGACTGAGTGTGTTGTATATCTTCATAGTTTTTACCTCCTGTTTTTTATCAATACAAAGCCATGCGGACGGGCTTCCTGAAATTGTGCCCCTCCACACCCGTCACGCCGAACCAGACGGGTTCACTGCCGAAAAGCTGCACTGCATTAGCAGCAGCTTCTTCCTCTGTCCTGAAAATATGCCTTGTCTGCCAGACCTCGTTTTCAAACTCGCAGGCTGACATATAACAGCTGCCCCTGTTCATCTCCGCGATGCAGAAAGAAATGGGGATATTCTTGAACACGCCGCTTTTGGTAAAATGTTCCTGCTGTTCACTGCTGAGGGACGCTCTCCTGAATGAAGTCATCTCCAGCCTGCGGAAGCTGTCAAAGTAGCTGACGAACATACGGTAGCCCTCTTTGTCACCGAAATAGGTCATCAGTATATCGAACCAGTCGGCATCGGGTTCGTCGTAGGTCAGGCTGCATCGGACATATTCGGGAAACAGCAGCCAGCTGGCGGGAAGCAGCGAGTACCTCTCCGCCGCTTCCTCTTGCACCTTGTGTTCTATCCTGCAGAACGAATAGCCGTTAAGAAACGAGCGCAGCGCAATAAGGCTCTCGCCGCAGGTATACACATACGGCTTTGCCAGCAGCGACTCTATCAGCTCGATGCTGTCCATTTATTCGCCCTCCTGCCCGAGTTTTTTCTCCAGCTCGGCTATGCGCTTTTTCAGGCGTTCTATCTCTATCCTGTCCTTGCAGATCTCCTGAGATACGGGGTCGGGTATATGCACCTGGTCAAGATCGAGGGTACGCCTGCCGTTCTGCTTGACCACCTTTGCTGGTACGCCCACTGCGGTACAATCCGGCGGCACAGATTCGAGCACCACCGCATTCGCGGCTATCTTCGAGTTATCCCCCACCTTGAAAGGACCCAGCACCTTTGCACCGCAGCCCACCATTACGTTATTGCCAAGTGTAGGGTGGCGCTTGCCGTGATCCTTGCCCGTACCGCCCAGAGTACAGCCCTGATAAAGCAGACAGTTGTCACCTATCTCAGCAGTCTCACCGATGACTACGCCCGCACCGTGATCTATGAGCAGACCCTTGCCTATCTTTGCGCCGGGGTGTATCTCAATGCCTGTAAGAAAACGTGCCGTCTGCGAGATGACCCTCGCAATGAATTTGAAATCCCTGATAAAGAACCAGTGCGCCACGCGGTACATCGCCACCGCGTGCAGTCCCGAATAGGTCAGTATCTCCAGCGTGCTTGTGGCTGCGGGATCCCTTTCCTTTATGGACTGTATCTCGTCCTTGTAGCTTTTTATCAGGCTGCTCAGTATCTTACCCATTAATGTCCTCCTCCCGTAAGCCTTTGCATAAGCCTTGCGGCTGTATCATCATCAAGTCCCGACGCTTTCAGATAAAGCACGGGACTGCCGTAATTTTCCAAAAATAGATCAATAAATCTCTCCATGCTGCACTCGTTTGCGAGCACGACACTTCTGTCTGTCTCGGGGTGCGCCGAAAGATAGGCTTCCAGCAACGCCCTGTTATATTCGCGGCTGAGGGTATAATCTTTAATGATGATATCCCTGTCAACACCGCAGAGAAGCTGCAAAACAGCACTAACAACACCCGTCCTGTCCTTGCCCGCCGTACAGAAAAACAGGACTCCGCCCTCTGCCTGCGCGATACATCGGAAGACCGCCGCCATATTCCCGGCAGAAACTATCCTCATATAGGACAACGGCACCTCGGCCAAATGCGCAGGCGGCACACTGCCCTCAGTTATCGGCAGATGATTATACACGAAACCGAACTCACCCGCCGTACAAGGCTTGCGCCTGACTTCCTCATCGGTGCGCAGGTCAATTATATCGGTAATGCCCCTATCACGCAGGAACAGGATATCCTCCTCACAAAGCGCCGTTACAGCGCCGCTTCTCAGCAATGCCAAAGCGGGACGTATACCGCCCACAGTGCGTGTATTGTTCGCCGTTTTAAGCAAACTTACATATTCTCCCATCAAAGACCTCCGATGTCACATCACGGGCTGCCGATAAATAAAAAAGCCCCCGAACACGCGATATAAGCGTATTCGGAGGCGAAATGATCCGCTGTCCCACTCCGTTTTACTGTACAATTATCAGTACAGCCTTTCTCCCTTAACGCGGGATAACGTGGAGAGATACTGAGCATTGCCGTTCCCCCTCCCTGCTGTCAGCCGCACTTCCCTCCGCCGTGACTTAGCCTTGCACCAAACGGCTTTTCTCTGAACGTCACACTGCGGGGTACTTTTGCTGATACGCATTTATCGGGTATTATAAATTTTATATCACTCGTTGGGGTCAATATACTTGCCGTATGCTTTAAGGTAGATGCCGCCCGAGATAACAGTGAGTATCACAGCTATCCAGATCAGCGCTTCATTCAGTATGAATATCGGATGCGACCAGTCAAGGTCGGGAGCACCCTTTAGCTCGGGGAAAAGTATCTGCATGAACATGATAACGATCATCGCCACCATAGTGAACGCAGTCTTCAGCTTGCCCCATATACCTGCGGCGACCACAACGCCCTCGCCCGCAACCACGAGCCTGAGTCCCGTAACCATGAACTCTCTTGCAAGTATTATGACTACTGCCAGCGGGTCTATCCATCTTTCAAAGGTGAAGCATATCAGCGCCACCATGACCAACAGCTTATCCGCCAGCGGATCCAGGAATTTGCCGAAGGTAGTAACCAGGTTCTGCGACCTTGCTATCTTGCCGTCAAGCATATCCGTCAGCGATGCGGCGATGAATACTACCATCGCCAGTATCGTATGCAGTCTTGGTCCTATCTCAAAGCAAAGCATGAATAACATGAAGAACGGTATCAGTATTACTCTCAGCACCGTCAGTTTGTTCGGGAGGTTCATCTTCTTCATACGTCCGCCTCCTCTTCTATAACACTGCCCAGCAGGTCATAATCAAGCGTATCGAACAGCTCTACCTTTACATACTGACCCGCTCTCAGCTTGTTTGCGGAACTAAAGAATATCTTTCCGTCTATCTCTGGAGCGTCCGCCGAACTTCTTCCGTAGTAGCATTCTGCGTAACGGTCAAAGCCCTCGCAGACCACCTCGACTACCCTGCCCAGCTGTGCCTGATTGTATCTGTCAGCCACCAGCATCTGTTCCTGCATGATGATATCGGCGCGTCTGTTCCTGGTCTCCTCATCCACCTGATCGGGCATAGAGTAAGCCTTTGTGCCCTCTTCGGGCGAATAGGCAAAGCAGCCCAGTCTCTCAAAGCCCACGTTCTTTACGAACTCGCAGAGCTCCTCAAACTGCTTTTCGGTCTCTCCGGGGAAGCCCGCGATGAGCGTAGTCCTCAGCACGATACCGGGTATCCTTGCCCTCAGCTTTTCGATGAGTTCCAGCAGATAAGCCTCATTGCCGGGACGGTTCATGGCTTTCAGTATATCCCCGTTGCAGTGCTGTATAGGCATATCTATATACTTCACCAGCTTATCCTCAGCAGCCAGCACCTCGATGAATTCATCGGAGATGCGCTCGGGGTAGCTGTAAAGCGTCCTTATCCATTTGAGCCCGTCTATCCTGCAAAGCTGTTTCAGCAGTTCGGGCAGCATGGACTTGCCGTAGATATCCTCACCGTACCTGGTGGTATCCTGTGCGATGACCACAAGTTCGGTAACACCGTTTTCAGCGAGCCACTTGGCTTCCTCAACGATATCCTCTATCTTCCTGCTGCGGAAGCCGCCCCTGATGGCGGGTATAGCGCAGTAGGTGCAGCCGTTAGAACAGCCCTCTGCTATCTTAATATATGCATAGAAGGGCTCGGTTGATATTATCCTGCCGCCTTCCATAGGAAGAGCAGTCTTGGAGCCTATACTGCATATATGCTCCTCACCGCGATAGATATCCCTTATGACTTCGGGCAGACTTGCATTTTCTCCCAGACCCAGCACTGCGTCCAGTTCGGGGATCTCTTTGAGCATTTCATCGCGGTAGCGCTGAGCGAGACAGCCTGTAGCGATAACGTGTTTGATCCTGCCCTCCTGTTTGAGTGTGCAGAATTCAAGTATAGTATCGATAGCTTCCTGCTTGGCGGACTCGATAAAGCCGCAGGTATTCACCACAACGACATCTGCGAGTGCGGCATCGCTGACTATCTCATAGCCCTCTTTTTTGAGGTCATAGAGCATGTGCTCGGCATCGACCTGATTTTTGGGACAACCGAGAGAAACCATTCCAACCCTTGTAGCCATACAAAAGAACTCCATTCAAATAATTATCTGTCATATTTACATTAGTACATTATACCACGCTTTTTTGATTTTGTAAAGCCCAAAGAGAAAATTACGGCAAAATTCCTTCTATGCAGGTGCCGAAGCGGAAAATTTTGGGATACTCGCATAATAGCGCGGTGCAGGAGAGTTCGATTTCTCGGCAGCAAACCAGCGCAACGTTTATCCGCACCTTTCTCCAAACCCCCGTAATACTTTGTTTTCGCTTTTTAGTCTTGCTTTTTGCACCGTAATGTGCTATAATAAAAAAGTATTTACAGAGTTCACGGCAGTATCATCGAAAATCCGCCGTTCCTCTGTGAAAAAACCACAAGAAAAGGATATGATATCATGGATTACAATGCACTTGCACAGCTGCTTTTCCCCGATGTTACTCAGCAGCCTGAGGATATCGAGGCTCAGTTCCCCCAAAGACAGCTGCCCGAAGGCGCCTGTGTTACCAGGATAGGTCCCTCACCTACGGGTTTTGTTCATCTGGGAAATCTTTACAATGCTATAATCGGAGAAAGACTCGCTCATCAGTCGGGCGGCGTATTTTATCTGAGGATAGAGGATACCGACAACAAGCGCGAAGTCGAGGGTGCCGTTGAAACTCTCATCAATGCGATGGATTACTTCGGCGTACACTTTGACGAGGGTGCCACCGCTGACGGCGATAAGGGCGCTTACGGTCCTTACAGACAGCGTCAGAGAGCGGGCATATATCATGTATTTGCAAAACATCTGGTTGAGCGCGGTCTCGCTTATCCCTGCTTCCTCACCGAAGAGGAGATACAGGCTATCCGCGAAAAGCAGATGGCTAACAAGGAAGATCCCGGAATTTACGGCGTTTACGCACAGAAGAACAGGTGGCTCACTCTCGATGAGGTGAAAGCCAATATCGACGCGGGCAAGCCCTGGGTGCTGAGATACAAGGCCGATATGGAGCCCCGAAAGATATTCGTGCATGACGATATACGCGGATGTATCGAAATGCCCCGCAATTTCGTGGACTTCGTGCTGCTGAAGAGCGACGGTATACCCACTTATCACTTTGCCCACGTCGTTGACGATCATCTGATGCGCTCGACCCATGTTATACGCGGTGAGGAATGGATAAGCTCGCTGCCCATGCACGTTGAACTTTTTGACGCACTGGGCTGGGAGCAGCCTAAATACTGCCACACTGCAACGCTGATGAAGATAGACGTATCAGAGGACGACCCCGAAAAGCAGATAAAGAGGAAGCTCTCCAAGAGAAAGGATCCCGAACTGGCACTGGCTTATTACCAGAAAGAGGGCATAAGCCGCGATGTGGTATGGGAGTTCCTGCTGACGCTGCTCAATTCCAACTACGAGGAATGGAGGATCGCAAACCCCGAAGCTTCGTACATGGACTTCCCTTACAGCATCGAAAAGATGTCCATATCGGGTGCGCTGGTGGATATGGACAAGCTGAGAGATATCGCAAAGGACACCATCGGCAGGATGGATGCACAGACAGTATACGACAACTGGCTCAGCTGGTGCAGTGAGTACAATGAGGAGTTCGCGGCACTGCTGAAAAAGTACCCCGAGAGAACACTGGCTGCGCTGAACGTGGGCAAGAGCGGCAAAAAGCCCCGCAAGGACATCGAGACCTGGAAGCAGGCTTGTGATTTCATGAGCTTCTATTATGATGAGACTTTCAAGCCTGAGGACGATATGGACAGTCAGGCTGACAAGGAGACACAGAAGAAGTTCTTCGCAAAGTATCTCGCCACCTACGACCACGCTGACGACAGCGCCGCATGGTTCGACAAGGTAAAGGCTATCACCGATGAGATGGGATTTGCGGTAAAGCCTAAGGATTACAAGAAAGAGCCCGAAAAGTTCAAGGGCAGCATAGTACATATCACAAATATGCTTCGCATCGCGCTGACAGGCAGAGCAAATGCTCCCGATATACACGAGGTCAGCCATGTGCTGGGTGAGGATATCGTAAGGGCAAGACTCTCCAAGTGGGCTTAATGTAATCCATAATTATTGACAGGCTGCATTTGTCTGTTGTATATGAGCTCAGTCTTGTGACGGCGGGGAGATCGCAAAAGCAAGATTTGATAATTATAATAAATGGAAAAGAAAAAGACAGGGATATCTCAGGTACACGCGCATAGCGAGTACCTGAGGATAAGAGAAGCCGAATACACGCTCTGGGCTGCATCGGCGGATACCGAGATAATCCGTGCCGCCGAAACAGCTTGGGATTATGCCGAATATACATACGTTGACGAGGGCGTAAAGTCAGGCGATGTAAGACTGCTGAGGACATATCAGAGATTCGCTCAGCGAGTCGCAGATATCGCCAAAGACCGCAGAGAGCTTTATCTCAGCTGCCCGGGCACTGACAGGTACGCTGATTATTTAACGAAGCTGAACAGAGTTATTATCCTGACCACGACGGCTGCTCAAAGGCTTGCCAAAATGGTGGAAGAAGCAGAGCAAAAATATTTTGCTGACAGATGATACAATATCACCGGAGGTACTGCTATGGCTTATGAAGCACACATCACACGCGCGGAATTCTGGGTCTATGACAAAGACCCGGTGACTTTTGAAGAAGTGGCGGCGCTTGATCTGCCCGATGGCTTTGAAGCGGTGGAAAACGGTATGTTCTCCGATGGCGGTGTTAGTATCAGTCTGGGAAAGTGCGTCACCTATACAAAAGCTGACGGCGTGAAAATGTTCCTCACATTCACGGGCGGTGCGCCGTCTTTCAAAATGAGGAGCGAGGAAGATGCCAAGCCCTTTGCAAAGCTGGCTGAGATGCTGGGCGCTAAGGTTCAGGGTGACGAGGGCGAATACTATACAGAAAACGGATGCGAGCCGTAGTTTAGCGGTTACACCGTTTATGAAAGAGAGGTACGGACATGGGATTATTTGATGCTTTCAAAAAGAAGAACGAAACACCGCAGGTAAACGCGGTTCAGCCACAGCCTGTTAAGCAGGAGAATTTCGAGCAGCCAAAGGCAGCGGTAAGTCTTACCAAGAACCCTGAGCTCAACAGGAAGATATCTCTTCGCAAGGAGATAGTGCTAAACGAGGTCAAGAAGCAGAACATTTCTGCGCAGGCGGCAAGAGTCGTGTTCGTACTGGATCATTCGGGTTCCATGAGGACCATGTACCGCAACGGCACAGTGCAGGAGGTGCTGGAGAGGATATTCCCCATAGCCATGCACTTTGACGACAATGCTGAGATGGAGTTCTACTGGTTCGACAACAAGTACAAGGAGCTTGATCCCGTGAATTACGGCAATCTGGACGGTTATGTGCAGAACGTGATACTCTCCCGCGATGACCATTTCGGGCAGACCTGTTACGCGCCTGTCATGAATGAGATAATCAAAAGATACGCCAAGCAGCAGCCCTCGGGGATACCCACCTTCGTTATATTCATAACGGACGGCAACAACAGCGACAAGGCTGATGCAAAGGCTTCGCTCACGGAGGCTTCGAGGTACAATATCTTCTGGAAGTATGTGGGTATAGGCAGGGAGAAGTTCGAGTTCCTAGCAAAGCTGGACGACCTGCAGGGACGCTTTATCGACAACGCCAACTTTATCAAGGTGGATACGCTGTCTTCACTGACGGACGAACAGCTTTACAGTATGCTGCTGACCGAGTACGGCGACTGGCAGAACCTTTGCAGGCAGAACGGTATAAGAGTGGACGGATAGGGAGCATATCATGCAGACTATCATAATAATGCTCGACCCCAAAAAGCTGGAAAACCCCGACCTTGACCTGACATACGAGTTTCCCCTGAGGATAGAGGAATACACCGACAATAAGGTGTATGACAACGGCTATGACTATATTGACGGCAATGTTATCGCCTTGTGGCTCGCTGCCGAGAACGCCGAAGAGGGCGTAAAAAAGATCATCGAGCTTATAAAGAGCGAGAGGATAGTGGATAACGACCTCTCGAAAACAGTGGAAATACTTATTTCGGATGAAGACTGCGCGGAGATAGCGAAGTGCAGGAAGATTTATCCGTAAAGTGTTGAAAAGCAAGTAAGGATCGGTTTATAGTATAAGCAGCTTTTTGATATTGTGTTGCTAATAGACAGATCGGAATTTTTAATGATTAGAGGTGTTCCCGGCAATGGATCTTTTAAGTGAAATTTCGTTTCCCTATCGTTTGATGGAGATCAATAACGGAGATGTATTCTTTGCATTGGAGTGTAAAGAACTGAGTTCCTTCGGCAGCGAAGATAACTTGTCGGGAACTTTTGAGATCATCTATAAATGCAATGGGATGGATTGTCATTTTGAATGTGATATCTCGATAGGAAATATATACTATTTCTATCTGGAGCTTGACACAGCTTATGATATAATGTTCTGTAAAAACGCAAAAGCTGTATTGAGTTCTTATAACAATGACAGGACAGACCTTTTGATGGAGTTCGATGATAAATGTAACTGTACAGCTTCGGGAAAGATCAAAAACAAGTCAGATCAATACAGAAGCGGTATTGAATTTACAATGAATGTCGGGCAATCAGACGTATGTGATACGTTAGTGTCCATCGATAAGTTCTTAAAAGAAATGCACCGAATCAAAGGTGATATGGATTTCTTTTAGATCTCGATCTTTACGAGAAACACTTTTGTAAAAATGAAGTAATTAAATACGAAAGAGATGAATAATATGGCAAAAAACAAAGAGGGCGGAAAGCCTTTTGAGATACCTCGCCCCGAATTTCCTAAGAGGGCTGTTATCACGGGCGGTATGCCTTACGGCAACAAGGAGCTCCACTTCGGTCATGTGGGCGGTATGTTCGTGTTCGCAGACACCTTTGCAAGGTTCCTGCGTGACAGGATAGGCAAGGAGAACGTTATATTTGTGGGCGGCACCGACTGCTACGGCTCCCCTATCGCGGAGGGCTGGAGAAAGAAAGTCGCTGACGGCGAGTTTGAGGGTTCGCTGACGGATTTTGTACAGCGCAACCACGACAAGCAGCAGAAGACACTGGACGACTACGGCATCTCCCCCGATATCTTCGCGGCGTCGGGTCTGGGAAGAAGCAAGGAGATACACGCTGAGGTCACTGACTGGTTCATAAGCTCCCTGTACAAAAAGGGTCAGCTGAACAGGATAAGCACCATGCAGTTCTATGATGAAAAGGCAGGCTGCTTCCTCAACGGCAGACAGGTAATCGGCAAGTGCCCCGTTGAAGGCTGCACCTCCGAAAAGGGCTACGCAGACGAGTGTGATCTGGGACATCAGTATATGCCCGAGAATCTCATAGACCCCGTCAGCACCCTGACCGGCGAAAAGCCCACCATGCGCCCAGTAACTAACTGGTACTTCAAGCTGAGAGACTACGAACAGCTGCTGAAGAACTGGATAGAGATGCTCAAAAAGCGCAAGGACGTGCGCCCTGTGGTATGCAAGACCATCGAGGAGTTTCTGAAGCCTCCCGTTATCTACATCAAGCGCGAGTATGAGGAAAAATACCTCACACTGAAGGAGTCCATGCCCGCGCATGAGTATCTTGAAGAGAAGAAGAAGCCCTCATTCACTGTGGAATTCAAGACACTTTCCGACTGCGACGAGGCTGTCAAGATACTGGTGCAGAACGGCATACAGTACCGCACAGGCAAGACGCTGGTGCCTTTCAGACTTACAGGTAATATCGAGTGGGGCGTGCCCGCACCTGTTATGGATAATGTTGAGGGTCTGACTGTTTGGGTATGGCCCGAATCCCTGTGGGCACCTATATCCTTCACACAGACCTACCTCGAAAAAGAGGGCAGGAGCAGAGATGAATGGAAGGACTACTGGTGCAGCAAGGAAGCAGGTGTATACCAGTTCATCGGACAGGACAATATCTACTTCTACGGCATCGCAGAGCCCGCCATGTGGATGGCACAGCAGGAGGCAGAGGAAAAGACCGCCGATCCCGCTGACGGCGAGATGCAGCTGCCGATAATCATCGCGAACCACCATATCCTTTTCCTGGATAAAAAGGCATCCAGTTCGGGCGCAGTAAAGCCGCCTATGGCTGATGACCTGCTGAACTTCTACACTCCCGAACAGCTGCGTATGCACTGGCTGGGTCTGGGTCTGGGACAGAGGTCGGTCAGCTTCATGCCAAAGCCCTACAACCCCGATGCAAAGCCCGAAGACGCTGACCCTGTTGTAAAGGACGGTCTGCTGCTGTCGAATGTCTACAACAGGATGGTGCGTACAGCATTCTATACCACACAGAAGCATTTTGACGGCATCATGCCCTCGAATACTCCCTCTGAGCAGGTGCTGGCGGACGGCAAAAAGGCTGTGCTGGACTATGAAAGACATATGTCTAAGTTCGCATTCCACCAGTGTACCTATGTACTGGACAGCTACATCAGGAACGGCAGCAAGCTGATGGCTAAGACCATAAAGGAAGATACTCCCCGTGAGGAGCTCTCGCAGGCACTGGCAGACCTGTTCTATATGATCAAGATAGCTGCGGTGCTGCTGCACCCCATGGCACCCTTCGGTACCGAAAAGGTGCGTGAGTACTTGCAGGTCGGTGAGGAGATGTGGAGCTGGGATACAATATTCGAGCCGCTGACACATTATGTCGGCGAGGGACACCAGCTGAAATTCCTGCCCCCGAGAACGGATTTCTTCACACGTCACGAAAGCCAGTTCGAGACAAAAGAATAATACTACTGCGGCAGAGCTGAGCAGCTTTGCCGCATTTTTTTATGACAATATTATGAGGTATAATTAGTATGGTACAAATTGGAATATTTTGTAAATGTATCAGATTTACGGTTATGTATTATTATTTAACTTTAGTTTTGTGCATTTTGTATACAGATTTTCCCATATAGGATATAAATTCTCCAATTAGCTTAATTGACGTTTTATCCACATTATGATATAATA
>NZ_CAMHRZ010000074.1 GCF_946187255.1 uncultured Ruminococcus sp. | reverse complement strand
CCGTTTTTACAGTCTGCCCGCTTCATCATCTGAAAATGCAAAAACACCGGCAGATAAACAATATCGGTGCTTTATGATCTGCCGGAATGTCCGGTTAGGAATTATGGTTCGTAGACCTTTTGTGGCAACAGGCAACTTTATATCAATATCATGCTGAAACCATATCTCGTAAATTTATTGTTTTATTGATGAAATTTCCCTTTTGATCAACTTTCTTAGGATATTATTACGCATTTCATTCCGTTCATCATGATCATAACCTGATCCGCATTCGCGCATAAACTATGGTATTTTGGCACGAAAACAGGCTCGGGAAGCAAAACCTCCGAGTGTTGCGATTTGTGATGACGATGCGGATTTTCTTGACAGATTTGAAGCTATTATCCGCAAATGTATCGAAGTGGCAAGAGAATTAAGGATATCGGACACTATTTTCACACTATCGATATTTGACAGTTAAAGTTTTGTACTCCAAAAAGCACCTACCCAAAAACATTCAGTTCTAATCCACTATTTATCAGACAAGAAATTGTTAATCCATTGACAAAGACGAGATTTAATGTTAGAATAGACTCATAGAAACAAAGGCATTGGCGCTTCTCCCTTATCGGAGCAAGCGCCATTTTTTTATGGACATTTGGCTGATCGGAGTGATTATTATGACACAGAATACTCAGTTCACAAAGGCAATAGGCAACGCAAGTGAGATAAACGAGCTATTGCGCAGATACGGTGTGAAATTCGGTATTTACAAAAACGGCGTGTTCAACGAACAGTTCTTCCCTTTTGACCCTATACCCCGAGTAATTTCGGCGGAGGATTTCAAAAGTATGGAGAGGGGACTTGTTCAGCGTGTAAACGCCCTGAATGAGTTCCTTTTTGATATATACCACGATAAAAAGATAGTCCGTGACGGTATCATCCCCGAAGACTTCATCTACATATCATCGGGGTATCTTGCGGAATGTGAGGGCATCACGCCCAGGAACAAGGTGTACAGCCATATCTCGGGCATTGATCTTGTGCAGGCTAAGGACGGCGAGTGGTACATACTGGAAGATAACCTGCGTATACCATCGGGCGCTTCCTATCCCCTTATCGCCCGTGAACTGACCCGTATAGCCGCTCCGAAGGCATTTGAAAATAATCCCATGATCGACAATCGCGGGTATGCGGATATGCTCAAAGAAACGATGGAATATGTGAACTGCGGCGGAGCAAGGGCCATACTCACCCCCGGACGATACAACGCGGCATACTTTGAGCATTCCTATCTTGCAGAACATACAGGCTCGGTGCTGGTGCAGAACGATGAGCTTTTCGTGGAGGACAATATCCTCTACCACCGCACCTACTCGGGCGGCAAAACAAGGATAGGCGTACTGTACCGCCGTATCGCGGATGAATACCTTGACCCGCTGACCTTCCTGCCCGAATCGCTCATCGGCATACCCAACCTTATGGAAGCCTACCGCAGCGGAAACGTGGGCATAATCAACGCACCAGGCAACGGTGTGGCAGATGACAAGGGCATATACTACTTCGTGCCGAAGATGATAAAATACTATCTGGGAGAAGAGCCTATCCTCAAAAATGCGCCGACATATCTTCCCTTCTATGAAGATGACATGAAGTATGTTATGGAGCATCTTGATACACTGGTAATAAAGGACGTGGCGGAAGCGGGCGGCTACGGAGTGGTATTCGGCAGCGATCTTTCAAAGGAAAAGCTGGAGGAATTCCGCAGGACTATCATCGCAGAACCCAGACGCTTCATCGCGCAGGAGGTCATAGACTTCCTTGACCTGCCGATACTGGAAAACGGCGAAACGGTGATGCGTAAGGCAGACCTGAGAGCCTTTGTGCTTTCGGGCGAAACTACAAGAGTATGGGCTTCGGGACTGACAAGATTTTCAAGAAACCCGGATTCATTCGTAGTCAATTCATCACAGGGCGGAGGATTCAAGGACACTTGGGTGCTTAAAGACTGACAGAAAAAACTATAAAAAAGGGAGTAATTTATGAGTACCATATCGAGAGAACACAGTGACAGGCTTTACTGGCTGGGGCGCTATACAGAGAGGTTTTTCACCACCCTCAAAGCGCTGGACAGGATATTTGACAAGATGCTGGGAAAGGATCACGCCTATTCCGAATACCTTGCCCACTTCGGGCTGAATGATACCTATTCGGACAACGACGACTTCATCCGCAGTTTCCTTTATGACCCCTGCAATCCGAACTCCGCCGCATACAGCCTTGAAAAAGCCTACGACAACGGGATAGTGCTCCGTGAGGAGATATCCACCGAGTCACTTTCCTTTTTGCAGATCGCAAAGGATACGCTGGCAAAGTCGGAGAAAAGCGAGAACACCCGCTGGTCCCTGCTGCCGCTGGAGGATATAATCTACAGCTTCTGGGGCAGTGTCAACGAGCATATCTACGATGACGAGATAAGGAATATTATCTATATCGGCAAAACGGTGGAACGCCTTGATCTTTATATACGTCTGGTATACCCATACGAGAAAGTGAGAAAGGAGTACATAAGACTGCTGAAAAACCTGAACCGTGTGCCAAGAGATACTCCCTACCGTTACAGCACCGAGTATCTCTCAATGATCGAGGAGACATTGGGAACGGAAAGCGGTTACAGTTCGGGGGCAAAGAAGGCTATCATCGGTCTTGAACATTTATTTGACAAAGGGGAGGTGTATGCATGAAGCGTGTGAATTTCAGCTATATAACAAAGCTGACATTTGATGATTACGTTCATGAGCACAGCTTTGCGCTGCGTATCATCCCACCCGAAACAGACACTCAGCATATACTGTCCTGCAATCTGAATATCTCGCCGATGGTGAACACTCAGCAGACGGCGGATGCCTTCGGGAACAATGTGACGGCAGGCTATCTGAAAAGCGACCATCGTTTTCTTGATTTCGAGATAAAGGGTGCGGCAGAGGTGGATCATACCAAGCACCGCACCGATTATATGCCCTGTTATCTCTATCAGTCGCAGTATACAAAGCCCGACGATGATCTTAGAGAATTCTATGAGAGCATAAAGGGCAGATGTACGGGTACGGTGCAAGACAGAGCGGCATTTCTCTGCGATATCCTTTCCGACACGTTGGAATATGAGAAGGGATACACTGATACCTCCACGACTTCGGCGCAGGCATTTGCACTGAAAAAGGGTGTCTGTCAGGATTTCTCCCACATACTCATAACTCTGCTGAGAATGGACGGCATTGCCGCACGATATATCGCGGGACTTGCCTTCTGTGACGGTGAGACACATTCGTGGGTGGAGTACTGGACGGGCGATCACTGGGAAGGCATAGACCCCGCTAACAACTGTCCCGTCAGCGATGATTATCTTGTCATCTCACAGGGCAGAGATTTCCGCGACTGCGCCATTGACAGGGGCGTAATGTTCGGCAGATACACAAGACAGCTCCAGCTTGTGCGCACAGTACTTACATAAAGAGGTGTGACCCATGACAGAAAAGATCGCAAGCATACCGCTTGCAGTCAATGAAGATCTTATCATACAAAAACGCCGAATACAGAACGGTGAAAGCAAAACAAGGCTCAGCCTTGTGACAGGCACTCACGGCGACGAACTGGAGGGGCAGTATCTCGCCTACATGGTGGGCAGCTACATAGATGAGCATATCGACCTGCTGGACGGCATAGTAGATATCTATCCCGCCCTGAACCCTATGGGGATAGACAGCATCACAAGAGGTATACCCATGTTCGACCTTGACATGAACAGAGTCTTTCCCGGCACAAAGCGCGGCACTATGGTGGAAGTGATATGCTCCTCTGTCGTGGATGACCTGAGCGGTTCGGATGTGTGTGTAGATATCCATTCCAGCAATATATTCCTGACGGAGATGCCGCAGATACGCATAAGCGTACCCACAGCGGAGATGCTTGTACCATACGCAAAAATGCTGAATGTGGACTTTGTGTGGATACACGATGCCGCAACGGTGCTGGAATCGACCCTTGCCCACACACTCAACAGCAGGGGCACAAAGACGCTGGTGGTGGAGATGGGCGTGGGTATGCGCATCACCAAAGAATACTGTAAGCAGCTGTTTGACGGCGTGTTCAATCTCATGAAAGAACTGGGAATGTGGAAAGGTGATACCGCATCTGTGCGTGAGCCTGTTATATCCGAGGGGCGCGAAGTCGGTTTTGTAAACTCCGATGCGGCGGGGATATTCGTTCCCTGTGCAAATTTCGGGGATACCGTGAAACTAGGCGACCATATCGGAGATGTGGTGGATCCCCTGACTTCCGCCGTTGTGGAAAAAGTACAGGCAGTCTGCGACGGAATGATATTTACTCTTCGGGAATACCCCGTAGTCTACGGCGGTTCCCTGCTTGCCAGGATATTACAGCCTGCGGGAGGTGAGGACTGATGAAAAAGGATATACTATTCTCACTAAAATCCCCTTACCGTGAACAGCTGGACATTATCGGGTTCCACTTCGGGCATGGAAAAAAGTCACTAGCCATCGTGGGTGCTATGCGCGGCAACGAGGTTCAGCAGATGTATGTCTGCTCCCGAATGGTGCAGGCACTTAAAAAACTGGAATCTCAGGGCAGGATAGCTGAGGACAGGTCGATACTCGTAGTGCCCTGTGTGAATTACTACTCCATGAATATCGGCAAGCGCTTCTGGGCGATGGATAATACCGATATCAACCGTATGTTTCCCGGTTACGACATGGGCGAGACCACACAGCGCATCGCTGACGGTGTTTTCAGCAAATTACAGGGCTACGAATACGGCATACAGCTGGCGAGCTTCTATCAGCCCGGTATATTCCTGCCCCATGTAAAGATGATGGACACGGGCTTCACAAACCCCGAGATAATGAAGGATTTCGGGCTGGAATTCGGCATAATACGCAAGCCCCGTCCTTATGATACCACCACCCTCAACTACAACTGGCAGATATGGGAGACAAAGGCTTTCTCGGTATACGCCAACGCCACCGATGAGATCGATGTGAAAGCGGCGGACGAAGCGGTAAATGCCATACTGCGCTTTATGCATAACCGCGGCATCGTCACCGCGAAGACACCGCCCGGATATATCACCGAGATAATGAAAGAGGATAAAACAAAGCAGATACGATCGGAGACCGCAGGACTGTTTTTCAGAGTAACGGAGATAGGAAGTACTGTTGAACGCGGCGATGTACTGGGCAGGATATACGACCCGCTGGACGGCGAACTTGCTGCCGAGATACGGACTCCCGTTTCGGGAACGGTGTATTTTGCTTACAACAGTCCGCTGATAAATGCGAAGACTGTGTGCTTTAAGATAATCAAATAGGGCAGTTCGCTGCTAAAGGTCGGAATTGTGTAAAAAAGCAGAGGTACTCCCGCCCCTGCAGCGAGAGAAAAAGATGAGCATATATATTAACCTGAAAACACACCTTTCGGTGACTGCCTTATAAATATAACGAAGCTGCTGCAAAGCGCGGCAGCTTCTCGTTTACGGAGGAAAAAACATGATAACCCTTAACGATTATTTATTCTCGGGGGATACTGTGCTGAAAATACTGCACCAGTATTCCGCCGACCTGAAACAATCGGCTATCGAGAACGACAACCCCATCGACCTCGCCCACTGCAATTTTCTGATACAGATAATCGAACTTCTGGAACACAACGACTTCCTGACTTCCCAGTCCCAGAGGATAAAGGAATTCTACAAATACATGACGCAGAAATACCCTTTCCTCGCCTTTACGTTCAAGGGCAGGATAAAATCGCTGATAAGGGCTGAGGAAAAGTTCAACGGGTATATCCTGGAATATATCTACGACTATTACGAAAAGAACCACAGCTATCCCACCGAAGCCGAGATAAAAAGCAACCTCACCTGCTTCCGCGACCTCATCGCCTACCGAATAGTCATATCCCTGCCCATGTGCCATCTGGCTGAGGAACTTTCGCAGGAGGAACAGGAGAAGAAATACCTCTACGAGATAGCAAATATCCTCCCCCAGTTCCTTGAAGTTCGCGGCTTCACCGCCGAGCTTTCGGGTTCGGGGCACGAAAAGACCGATGATGCGCTTATCGCGGGCAACCGCCCTTATTACAGGGACTATGTGGCATTCCCGAGACAGTCGGGCTACCGTTCGCTGCACATAACATTCTATGATAATCTCGCAAGATGCTTTACCGAACTCCAGCTGCGCACAAAGGATATGGACGACCTGGCGGAGATAGGCAGTGCAAATCATTTCGGCTACGAACGGCGGCAGGAAGAGAGCCGCACCAGGCGTGATAATATCCCGATGGGAGAATGCAGATATTTTGATGAAGCCTACGAGCGCCTGACAAAACTTCAGCAGCTAGATCTTGCGGCGGTGAATGTAAATATGTTCAAGGCATTCAACAACCAGCTGATAAATGACGGCTGCGGCTTGTTCAGAGGCCGCCAGATCCTGCCTTTTGAGCATCTGTCACGTTTTCAGAATGATCTGATCGATTAGGGGTCGCTAACAGAAAAAGCAGGAGCCATTATTATTTCGTTCATTGCACCGACTTCTCCGCATTTTCTGCGACTTGGCGGCGCTTTTCAAGGGTCTTTTCAAACAGCTTGTCAGCGGCTGCGGGGAACATATCATATATGACTGCCGTTCCCTCTTCGGTAATGCCGCCCTTTGTGGCAACGCGATCCACAACGTCCGAAAATGACATTCCTTTTTTCAGCATAAGTTCACCTGTTGCGGTGAGGGTATTGAGCACCATATCCACTATCTGCCCCTCACTTATGGCTGTATGCTCCACTGCCGAACGGCATATCACATCGAATACGGATGCTATAAATCCCGGCATACAGCTCACAAGTTCCGAACCCATACCGAGTTCATTCTCGGGCAGTTCGATAACACTCCCCATACATCCCAGCAGTTCTTTCAGTGCGAGTTTATCGTCTTCGCTGACCATATCATTATAGCATACCAGTGTCTGCGAACGGTCGATCTCTGCGGTAACACTTGGTATCACCTTAGCGGTCTTATGGCGGATAAGTCTGCCGAGAGTATCGAAGGACAGACTGCCGTTGAGGGAAACGAGCAGCGTGTCCTTCGGCACAACAGGTGCTATCTCTGTGAGAACCGTTTTGATATCTGCGGGTCTTACACAGACGAATATGATATCCGACTGTGCCGCAAGTTCGGCGTTGCTTTCGCACACTGTGAACCTGTCTGCAAGAGATGTTATCTTTTCCCGTGTCCTGTTTGCAATGAGCAGATTTTCAGGACCCGTCTTTGATGCAAACTTTTCTAGCAGCATTTTTCCCATACTGCCGTAACCTATTATACCTGTTTTCATTTTATCAGTCTCCTTTTCCGCATTGCCTGCGATGAATTATCTTTTCATAGCACAGCATCAACAATGATCACATCGATCGAACCTGTCAAATAATATTTTTCATTTATATTTGGCTGCATAACAATTATAGCCTATACGAAAATGAATGTCAACATCCGTAAACTATCAAAAGCTGTGAAGCGAAATGCTCCACAGCTTTTATGGCGTTATTTCTCCGTTGCAGATAGCCGAATATACCTCTTCGGGTATCATGGGCGAGCATATCTCAGCAAGCAGATGTTCATCTATCGCGCCATTCTCGGCATACTGCTTTCCCGCCTGTCTGACAAGCGCAAGTCTCGGCAGTGTGACCTCTGCGGCTTCGGGGGCATTGAACATAGGGCTTTCGGGGACGGTGATGATGGTATGATCATTCGGGAACATCAGCCGAAACTGCTCCACAGCAGGCTCAAAATTCTGTCTGCTGTTAGGAAATCCGCAGCCGCATATCATCATATATCTCAGGTGCGAACAATCCGCCTGACCGACGTGTACGTATCTGTCTCCCTGCTTCTTCATCGCCATAGTTGAAAGCGGCATTGTACGGTCGATAAATGCTTTCAGCGGTGCAGGCATACCGTAGGCATAAAGCGGATAGCTGAACAGAAGAAGATCGCTTTCCAAAACCTCACTGAGAAGTGATCTCATATCATCGTTATGTATACACTCCCCGCCGTTGCGTTTGCAAATAAAACAGCCGGTGCAGAATTCTATATGCTTATCGATGATATCAACGATATGGATATCCTGCGGTGATGCATCTTTCATACCTTCGAGAAATGCCCGCGTGATATGCATAGTGTCGCTTTTTTCACGCTTCGGACTGCCGTTAAAAACAAGTATTTTCATCTGATCCCTCTCCTTTTATAATATACTATCTACCGCATTGCCTATGATCATATTATAGAACGCATTTGAAGGAACGTCAATCCACGCTCCGTAGAGTCGAGGAAAAATTTAAGCTCATCCGCTTTTCCGCGATAGCTATTTTTCTTTACAGAACGAATTTAAATACAGCATCTCGCTTTTACTGCTGTGCGAAGTCATTCCATCGAATATTCAAAGGAGGCAGGCGGATTATAGCACGGGATAATTGTGCAATGACACTAAATCGCACACGTCGTAGCATTATTCGCTTGTGCAGTTATACAAAACATAAAATTTCTTTCTAAAAAAGCGTTACTTTTGTGCTGATATCGGCATTAGTATATGAATGCATTCAACAACAGCAGTTAAAATCGGCTCAATAAAATGAAATAAATATAAAGCCGGTATTGAAACTATGAAAGAACAAAATGACAACAACGGATATCATAATAAAAAGGAGCAGATTAAAATGAAAGCAAATAATGCAAAAGAAACATCAATGATCAAAAGGAGTTTTCCCTTAGCCGTTATCTCGGTGGCTGCGTGTGCTGCGCTTGTTATGGGTCTGACTGCCTGCGGCAATAACAAGAACGACCAGCCTACTATTCTGACGGAAGCTCCGGAGAGCACTGATGAAAACAACATTATCACCGAAAAGGCGAAGAGCAGTGTCCCCGAAATAAGTGAAGACAGCGTTTTAAGCGATGATCAGAACGCTCCGGTCGCTGACAGCAGCTCCGACACAGCCAATTCCTCCGACAACAGCAGCGATAGTTCCGAAACAGCAGACAGCCAGCCTGAAAAGGTGGAGATGTCGGTAGAAAAAATGCTTTCTATGGACGGCGCACAGCTCAGAGCACTGTCGAATGATGAATACGAGATAATTGACGGGGCGTCGGCTCAGAGCGCAAGCTTCGGACTGAAATGTGCTGCATTCCCCGAATACGTCTTTGTGCTGAAGCGTGTTGAATACAGCGAAAACAAGCCCGAAAACACCATCAAGGTACCCATTGATGACTATGTTTTTGAACTGGGTGATGAGATAGAACAGCTTAATCTGTATGAAGGCGCGAACGTCGGCAGCGGAGTGACTGTGGGAATGACATATAACGAGATAGAGAAGAAGCTGGGACATGATATAGAAGTGAGTATGGTCAATACCACACTCGGTATGGCTGCATGGACCGAAATTGACGGCAGATACTGGGCACTGCATTTTGATATGACCGATGAACAGGCGGGAGAGATATGGAAGAGGCTTGATGCTTCAACAAAGGACGGTCATACCACTCTTGACGATCCCGGTCACGTTGACTTATCTGATATGGACCCCGTGTGTGACTTAGCGGTATTTGATATAAGCATTGATAACTGGTATTACGGAAGAACAGTTGACTGATATTTCAGAAGACGATCACTATGAAAAGCAATGTGGCAGCTGCTTACAGCGATCCGCCTAAAATCCACACAAGATCTGATCACAATACCCATATATCCGAGCTTTTGCGAACGTATCTTGTGAATTAAAAAAGTTGGATCGCTATAGTTTGTATGCTTCAATTTAATGTATAACAACAGTTATTGACTTGTGCAATGATACAAATCGAAAAGCTTCCTCTTCAAAAAGCGTTGCTTTTGTGCTAAAATGATCTTTAGTATATGAACGCTTCCATAAACCCAATACACAGAAAGGCGGTGAGCGGCAATGTCGATGGAGAGTGCGGAGAAAGACCTGGAATATGTGATGGATAAATACGGCAGTACGGTGAACGGCATTATCTGCTCGATGCTCAGGTCACATTCTGAAAGGGAGGATCTTTTTCAGGAGGTGTTCCTGCTGTACTATACAAAGGAACTTCATTTCGATGACGAAGGAGCTCGTCGCTCATGGCTTATACGCACAGCGCTTAACCTTTGCAGGTCGGCGAACCGTTCTCCCTGGAATCTGCTTAGGAGCGGAGAAGAGTTCGACCCGTACAGCGTGGAGGACACCGAAAGTCCCCGTGATGATACAGGGCTGTGGCAAAAAGTCTGCGAGCTGAAAGAAAAGTACCGCCTGCCGGTGTATCTCCATTACTTCGAGGGACTTTCGCTGGCGGAGGTAGCAAAGATCATGCAGACAAGCGAAGCAGCAGTGAAAATGAGGCTCAAAAGAGCCAGAGAAAAACTCAAAACAGAACTGACTAAAAATGAATATTCGGAAACGGAGGCGGCAGGAAATGAAAAAAGAGAATATATCTGAGATACGCCGCAGCCTTGAACCGTCCGCAGAGATGAAACACCGCGTTATGGAACGTGCGGCAAAGCTCGAAGCGGGCAGAAAGACCTTCGGCAATGAAAAGACAACATCGGATGGCAGCACAACAGCTGAATTCGGTACAAAAGAGAAAAAGGAGCAAACAACAATGAGTGTAAACAGATCGGATATGATCAAGGTCAAAAGCCATCTTCCCACAGCGGTGATCTCGGCTGCGGCGTGTGCGGCTGTAGTTATCGGTATAGCAGCGGTCAACATTAACAAAAATGACCCGAAACCTCTCCCGACGACAAATCAGGACAGCATGACAACAGATGATGAGACAGTTACAAAAGATGAGACCGTTACAGAAGATGAAGACCTTTCCCCCGAAGAAGTGATGACCGTTATCGAAGGTGACTTCAGCACTTACACGATCACAGGCAGAGACAGGATAGCGGCAATAAATGAACTGGTGGAAAAAGCAAAGAACGGTCATGTCTGTGATATCGAAGTACCGATCGAACGCAGGTTAGAGTATTATGTGGATGGTAAAAAGCGCATAGTCGTGATCAGTGAAGTGACCGGCTGCCCCGAAGAATATCATCCTGACAGTGATCCTCACGTTGAATTATGCCGTTTCATCACAGTTGACGGTGCAACATACGCTTTATGCGAATTTACACAGGATGAGCCCTATGCTGACCTTTACTGGGCGACTTCAAAGGATACAGGACTGGCGGTAAAAAGATGGGATGATGATGATTACCTGGGCTATAATGATGATACGTTTGCTTTGAAGCTTCGCGATATCATTGAAGATATTCGTGAGAACGGAACACCGCAGTTTGAAACAGAGGTACTTCCCTGCTGGGATCAGTGTGAACAGCTGCCGCCCTGGTCGGAGGTCAGCGTGTCCTTCAATTTCTGCATAGACGGCAGATATTATGACGTTGATATGTTCACGGATCCGGGTATGATACTGACTACAGTTCATGGCTGCAGGGACGATAAGGTCTCCAGCGTGCTGTATAATAATGCACAGGATTGGACAGCCGAACTGAATGAAGTTATAGACGAACTTGAAAATTCATACGGCAGCGAGTATCATGTTCGCAAAGCATCATGGTCACAGCCATACAATGAATCTTTGGTATGCGGATATGTCCGCATACCCGGTATTGCAGATGATGCGGGGAGCGAGTACATCAGCTTCCCTGTGGCGCAGAAGGATCCCTACTGTGAGGAAGATCACCTTGATTTCTTCCTCTCTCACGACTGGGCGGGTGAACCTTCGGATGACGGAAATATCTTCCCCGAAAATGATGAAATGATGGTCTGTGATAAAGAACTCTATATGGACTGCACCGCACTGTATGGCAAAAACACAGGTGATAAAGGAACTATGTTCACACATCTGTTAGACTACAATGACGGCACAGGCGACAAGCTGAACGAGTGTCCCGTCATAGAGTTCGGAACTATCTGGGATGAGGAACTGCCGCAGTATGTCATCATCGGTGCGGGGACTATGGATCTGTCGTCAAATAACGCTTTTGATTTCCGTACTTACGATATTTTCTATGATGAAGACTGTGATGTATATGATGAGCATCACAGCTTTGATACCTGGATGAAAGGGCTCAAAGACAGCTGCACGATCATGCGTGACATAGACTGCACCGCTGACGATGATTTCCTGACCCTTTCAACACCTGTTGATGCGGGTGATGCAAATGGAGAACGTTTCGTAGTATTCGCAAGAAAGCTCCGTGACGGCGAACAGCTGCCGAATAATGTATTCAAGGTCATAGGTAAGAATTGATCTGCTGCTGTACTATAACATGAAAACACCGAAATCACCATCGGGCGCAGTTTTATATATCCGTGTCATCGGAGACTGATCCCAAAAAAGGACAGAAAAAGACCCGAAGCCAAAAGACGGGTAAACGCAAAACGGATAGAACGTCTTTATTATCAGACGGCTATCCGTTTTTCTTTCGCAGTCAAAATATACATTAATATGATAATCTATTATGAATATACAACGAATAATTAAGAAGATGTATCGAAATTATTGACACAGATAATTTTCTGTGATATCATATTATGAGAAAAATGATATATATTATCATTTTCTACAAAAAGATTAAGGAGGTAATTAAAATGCAGATGAAAAAAGTTTTGGCTGTAGTAATGTCGCTTTGTATGGTGACAGGTGCTGTCAGCTATGGTGCGCCTGTTCTCTCGCAGGGGATCATTGCACAGGCAGATTCTGTAGACAACAGCTGTTATTCCTTCAATGAAAAAACAGGTGCTCTTACATTAATGGGCAATGTTGATGGTGAGAAGCTGAGAACTTTCAACTACAAAAACAGGTATAAAATAAAAACTGTCATAGCTGAAAAAGGAACGGTTTTGCCTGAAGACTGCAGCGGGTTGTTTGATTATAATTGTTGTACTTCTATAGACCTTTCAAATGCAGATACAAGCAATGTAACAAATATGAGCGAAATGTTCTATGGATGCAGAGACTTGACTTCACTTGATGTAAGCGGTTTTGATACGAGCAAAGTAACAAATATGAGCAGGATGTTCGATGATTGTGACAAGCTGACTTCACTTGATGTAAGCGGTTTTGATACAAGCAATGTAGCTAATATGAGCAGTATGTTCAATGAGTGTGAAAACCTGACTTCACTTGATGTAAGCGGTTTTGATACAAGCAAAGTAACTGACATGAGTTATATGTTCAGTGATTGCAGATATTTGCGGACAATTGATGTCAGTGGATTCGATACGAGCAAAGTAACTGA
>NZ_CAMHRZ010000073.1 GCF_946187255.1 uncultured Ruminococcus sp. | reverse complement strand
CATCGAGTTCGATTTCGGTGAGGACGAACAGAAACTGGGCAGCATCCGCACAGTAGGTGACGCCATAGGTCTGCTGAACGAGTACATATAATAATTCCGAGGTGGTATATATGAAAAAAACTATATACACGATGTGGGAAAGATGCGTCCGTAATTATGCCGAACTGCCCGCTGTGCGCTGGCTGGTGAAAAAGGATATACACGAGCGCAGCTACAAGGAGATCAACGATGTGGTGAGCGGACTGAGAAAGGGCGCTGCCGCACTGGGTTTTGAGCATAAGCATATATCTCTTGTGGGCACCAATTCCGCAGAGTGGATAGAAGCTTATATGTCGGTAGTAACCAGCACCAACACCGCCGTTCCCCTTGATTCCGCACTGCCTGCGGAAGATCTGGTGGAACTTATCGACCGTTCCGATTCGGAGGGCGTTTTCCTTGACCCGAAATTTTCTTCCCTTATAGATGCGATAAAGGCAAACTGCAAAAAGGTCAAGAAGATATGGATGCTTTCCGATGAAGCTGCCGAAGGCACCGAGTCGATGAAAGACCTTATGGCGGCAGGCAAAGGCGCTGCTGAAGCTGTTATACCCGAAGAGGACGATATCTCCATGATAGTATTCACATCGGGCACAACGGGCAAGAGCAAAGGCGTTATGCTGACACAGAGCAACCTTTATACCAATATCGAGGCTATACTTTACGATATGGATCCGGGTCTTGTATTCCTGAGCGTACTGCCCGTACACCACTGCTTCTGCCTTGTTATGGACTGGCTCAACGGCTTCTGGATGGGCGCTGTATTATGCATAAACGATTCTCTCATGCACATGGTGAGGAACATGACCATATTCAACCCCGATGTAATGCTGATGGTGCCGCTGATGGTGGAGACTATATACAAGCGTCTGAGGACGGTTGACCCCTCCATACCTGCGGAGATAGTTTCCAAAAAGGTATTCGGCTCAAACCTGAAATACATCTTCACGGGCGGCGCACATTTAGAGCCTTACTACATCGACGAGTTCAGAAAGTACGGCATAGATGTATACGAGGGCTACGGTATGTCCGAATGTTCTCCCGTTATCAGCTCCAACAAGATAGGCGACAGCAAGCCCGGTTCAATAGGCAGACCGCTGCCCAATGTTGAGATAAAGTTCGAGGACGGCGAGATACTTGTACGCAGCACCAGCGTGATGAAGGGCTACTACAAGATGGAAAAGGAGACAGAGGAGGCTCTCAGGGACGGCTGGCTGCACACAGGCGACAAGGGCTATATTGATGAGGACGGTTTCCTTTTCATCAACGGCAGAGTGAAGAACCTTATCATACTTTCAAACGGAGAAAATATATCCCCCGAAGAGATCGAGACACGGCTTGCATTAAATGAGCTTATCGGGGAAATAATAGTAACGGGCGAGAACAATATGTTAACTGCAAGGATATACCCCGACCCCGACACCACCGCGAATATGACAGCGGAAGAGATACAAAGCGGTCTGCGGAAGGTGCTGGATGATTACAACAGGCAGCAGCCCACCTACAAGCAGCTTTCAAGCCTTGTGGTGAGGAAGTATCCTTTCCTGAAAAACACCACCAGAAAGATCAAGCGTACAGAAGTGTTAAGAGATGAACCCGAAGCATGAACGAACTGATAAACATTATCGAAACTAAATACACACATATCTCGGGCAGCGACGGTCTGCCGCTGCGTGTGCTGAGGATAGAACCCTCCAACCCTAAAGAGATCAAGGGCATAGTGCAGATGGTACACGGAAAAAACGAGCACAAAGGACGCTATGCGCCGTTCATGAGATTTCTTGCGGCACACGGTTACCTGACCGTGATTAACGACCATCGCGGACACGGCGAAAGCGTTGACCGCCCCTCCGACAGAGGATATCTCTATGAGGGCGGATACCGCGCACTGGTGGAGGACGTTCATGAGATAACCACCGAGATAAAAAAGTACGCAGAGGAACACTGCGGCAGGAAAGATCTTCCGCTGGTACTGCTGGGACACAGTATGGGCACCCTTGCAGCAAGATGCTATATCAGAAAATACGATGAGGATATAGACAAGCTGTGCATTATCGGCTGTCCGTCAAAGTCAAATATGATGCTTCAAGGCTTGCTGCTGCTGAGATTACTGGAACGCTTAAAGGGCAAGCGGGCACACTCATGGCTGGCAGACCTGCTCATCATCGGTGTATCCTACGAATTCAAGTTCAGGAAAGAGGGCTTGAAGAATGCATGGACGAACACCGAAAGAGAAGCAGTCATCGAGCATAACAACGACCCGCTGTGCAGGTTCCGCTTTACGATCAGCGGGTATGAGGAAATGCTGAAAATGGCGATGATGGCGTACAAAGGGGGACACAAGGCTAAAAATCCCGATATGCCCATAAGGTTCTATTCGGGAAAGGACGACCCCTGTGCATTGTCAAGAAAAAAGCTGAAAGAAGCGATGCACCTGCTGAGAAAGGCGGGTTACAGGGACGTTCGCGGCAAGATGTACAACAATATGCGCCACGATATCCTGCACGAAAAGCAGAAGTTCCGCGTATACTATGACCTGCTGGAATTTATCGGAGAGTAATGCCTTTAATGGATCGGGAAAGAGAATGAAGGATATGGCGGCTGCTGTGAGGGCAGCCGCTATTCGTTTTGCACGGCTTTTTTATGCAGACAGAACGCCTTGACAAATGGGTAAGTATGTGTTATCATCTCTATGGAACACTTCACGGGATGGATAATTTTGAGAAAACTCATTATCGCTATACTTACCGCTGCGGCGGCACTTTGTGCGGCGGGCTGCGGTGATATAAAGGAAAATACAGGCAGTGCGGATAATACTTCTTCCGCCGCACAAACAACAGCCGGACTCGCACCAGCATCCGATGAGTCTGCTGTACCCGATGAGAATACAGGCATGATACTTTCCATCGGTTATCAGCCCGGCGGAGAAATGTCATTGGAGGACTTTGAACGTCTCAGCTTTTGTTACAATGTTTATGACACGGGCGTTGTGAAGAAAGCGGGGACGATACTGTAGCAGAACTGACCGCCGATGAATTTTCGGAGATACAGGCGTTCCGTGACAGCGTCATTGACGGAAGCATAGATGTTACTAAAGACAACGGCTGCGACCTGCCGTCCTACAGTGTGACTGTAATAGACGACAGCGGCAAGAAGATAAGCCTTGATACCGAATGCAAAGGGTGGATAGAGGGCAGTGACCGTATACTTGAGATACTTAAAGGTCATTTCAAGACGGAAGAATAATGATGATACATACTGACGGCAGATGGACAAACATCTGCCGATTTTTTTACCCCAACACCTTCGCAGAAAATTTTAAATGATTAGCGGGGATAAATGTGCTAGAATAAGATCACAGCAAAACGCTGATACTGATACCGAATAAATGAGGGATCGGTATAAGGACCGGAAAGGATGGTAGATCGCCGTTTCGGGTCGGGGAAACTCAACATACCGCCGCGATGATGCAAAGCGGCAGGCAGGAGATGCCCATGCGGCTGACCCGATCGTTACGGAATGCACAGACCCTTTTTTGAGCAGTTCGGTGAAAGTGCGAGTAGCTTCATGACGATGGTCCTGATATCATGAGGCAAAAGTATCGAGTAGCACAGTCGGCACAGACTGTAAAGCGGACCAGCGCCATGCAAGGACATGGTCAGGAAAACGTGAGTGATGCATCAATAAGCTTTGGCACAGCTTTCGGTGATGCAGCGCGAACGCGGGGAGATCGGAACCCTGCGCGGGAGATCACGAAACCATACGTCTGTCCGTCTGCGCCCGCAGACAGCCTTCGGCAAAGGGCAGGTAAGATGAGGATGGGAACTGCGGCGGCAAGTGCAGCTGCCGACATCAAAGCGCTTTGATGCCCCTGACTCATATCAATTCAGTGACTAGTCGCGGAGACGTCCGTTTTTGAGCCACTTACAGCAGAGTCTTTTTGTCTATTTACATATCGTATTACACAGAAGAGAAGACCCTGAACGTTCCGAACGACCGCTGCGGACAGTATGAGACAGAAACAGCAGACTTTTAGTGGGCTATTAAGCGCTGTCTTGTAGATATTGTCCGCAGCATGACATTTTTTCAGGCTAAAGAAGGGAGAATCACCATGATCGCACAGCTTAAAGAACAGGCAAACAAAACAAGAACGCTGAACGGTGCGGCAGCTTTTAAAAGCACGCTGGATCACTGCCTTGATCTGTTCTACATGGCAGGCACATCGCGCCACCTCAGCGAAAACGAGATAGGCAACGCTGTGATAAGGGCTTACAGCGAAGATCACGCCCTTGCGCTGAGGATAATATTCTTCGCAAGAGACGTGCGCGGCGGTCTCGGTGAGAGAAGATTTTTCCGCATAGCCCTTAAAAGGCTGGCACTTTATGACAGCAGGACAGTGAACGCACTGATACCTCTGCTGGCAGAGTACGGCAGGTTCGATGACCTGTGTGCGCTGCTGAACACCTGCTGTGAGAGTGCGGCGGCAAATTATATATCCGGGCAGCTGAAAGCTGATATGGAAAGCCTCCAAAAACACGGCAGTGTCTCGCTGCTGGCAAAGTGGCTTCCCTCAGCGAATGCCTCCTCACAGGAGACAAAGGCAGCAGGCAAAAAGCTGGCAAAGCTGCTGGGGATGAGTGAAAAGGAATACCGTCACACGCTGACACAGCTTCGTGCTGCCTGCGATGTGGTGGAGAACAGACTGCGTGAGAAGGATTATACCTTCGATTACGAGAAGCTGCCCTCCAACGCGCTGTTCAAGTACCGCGCAGCGTTTATCCGCCGCGACTACCAAAGGTACAGCAGCTACCTCGAAGAGGTGCAAAACGGCAGCAAAAAGATACACGCCCGCACCCTCTATCCCTATGAGATAGTGCGCAGCCTGTACCACAGGTATCCCGACATTTCCGAAAGGATGAGCCTTGACACGCTCTGGAACAACCTGCCCGTTTACGGCGAGAACACAAGGGCACTGGCTGTTATCGACGGCTCGTATTCCATGACCTGGAACGGTTCGGGCGGTGCGCGTCCCATCGATGTGGCTCTGTCGCTGGGGCTGTATTTTGCCGAGCATAACGAGACTGTGTTCGGCGGGCACTTCATCACCTTCTCACAGCACCCGCGACTGGTGGAGGTAAAGGGCAGGGATATCGCGGAAAAGGTCAGCTACTGCGCCAGCTTCAACGAGTGCGCAAACACCGACCTGGAAGCGGTGTTCGAGCTGCTGCTGTCCACTGCGGTGAAGAACCGTCTCACGCAGGAGGATATGCCTGAGGTGCTGTACATCATCTCGGATATGCAGTTTGACTACTGCATAGAGGGCGGCAACGACGAGACCCTGTTCCGCTGCATGAAGCGCCGCTACGCACAGTTCGGGCTGAAGCTGCCGAACATCGTGTTCTGGAACGTCAGCGGGATAGCACAGAACTGTCCTGTGACTGTCAGCGACACGGGCTGTGCGCTGATCTCGGGCTTCACCCCCGCCCTGTTCGAGCTGGCTGCCAGCGGCGATATCGACCCCCGCTCCATGATGCTGAATGCGGTGATGACCGAACGCTATGAGCCTGTGGCGAAGGCTTGTGCATAACACATAAGTACAAAAGTCCGAAAGCTTTGCGGGTGCTTTCGGACTTTTGCTGTTTTGTTATTCCTCATGGTATATGCATAAACAGCATATATTTCACCCTGATATTTCGGGCTTTCCTTGACTTTTCGGGTGGAGTATGTTATACTTTATTCGACCGTGATAAGCGCGTATTTCAATAAAAATACGGTCTTTTACGACATAATACAAAGAAAAGGAATGATGAGAAGATGCAAAAGAAAATGAGAACAGCAATACTTGCGATCGCCGCAATAATGAGCATCTGTGCAGTATTTTCAGGCTGCGGCAATATCGATTTTTCGCCCACAGCAGGCAATTCCCAAAAAGAAGCGAACTCCGATACGGACGTAAGCTCCGATGAAGCGGCGGATAAAAACGAAGAAAGCGAAGCAGAGAGATCTGCCGACAGCACTGCCGATGACGACAAAGCAGAGTCCTCTGCGGAAGACGCTGACTCAAAGCCCGAAGATGCACCTGCCGCAAGTGACAATTCCGTCTATACACCGACCCTTAACGACTTAGCTTCACAGCTGGCTGACCCCATGATATATACCGCATCCAACTGGATAAACGAGCTCAAATCATACTCCGCACCCGCTGTGGATCACGCAGGCTATCTTTTCAGAGATATCAACGGCGACGGAACGGATGAACTCATTATATGCTCCGCAGACGACGCATATCCTAATATCTTTGCTATATACACTCAGAAAGACGGCAAGGTGTATCACATCCTCGACGGCTGGTCAAGAAACACCTACAGCATAACCGAAGACGGAAAGATACTCAATGTGGGCTCGAGTGGAGCTGCAAATTCCATATTCGGGGTATTCCACATAAACGAAAGCGGCGATGATATTGAGTGCGAAGACCTGTATTTCACCGATTTCATCGATGAGAGCGAGGAGAAGATAGGCACCTACCACAACACAACAGGTATGTGGGATGTCTCCGCTTCCGAGCTGGTCTCAGAGAATACCGATGTGTTCACCGAAGCTGTAAACAAATATACTCCCGTTGAACTTGTACCCACACCCTTTATAGATCTTGCAAAGGAAGTGGTGGAGAAGACCGCATACCTGACCATAACAGGCAGTGAGGATATAGGCGAACCCGCAGACTACACCGAATTCAACACGGGCATCACCGAAAACGGCGTGCGCATAATGTTATCCGCAGACAAGGCGGCTGAGGTAATACTTGTTTCTCTGGAGCTTACAGAGTCGTATGACACATTTGATGCCACCGAACTGTTTGAAGCGGAGATCAGTCCCGACAAGCCCATACTTGCAACAGTTGAATTTCCCGGCAGTATCCCGAAATACGGTGTTGAAGTTACCGACGAAGCGGGAACACGCTTCTATTCTATTGATATGAGCGGCTATGACGGCTCCATCGAACTGAACAGGATAGCAGTAGATAACGTGGACAAAGCAAGAGGATAATAATATATAATACAAGATCAGGCATCGTTTGAAGCGGTGCCTGATCTTTTTGAGTAGGGGAAATATTATAGTAAACGACATATTTATTCCTGCATCCGGCGCTGAATGACAGGATTTTTTGTCGTTTTATATCAGTGGAAAGTCACGACCTTGTCGTAATCATAACCGCGATCGGGGGTGAAAGTGCGCTTTGTAAGTTCAAAATAGATTACACCGTTTCTCTTTACGGTGAACTCACATTCGGCACTTCCCTTTTCCGAGTTTATCACGCTGCTGCCGATAAGCGGCTTCGCGGCACTGCGCAGCAGTTCTTTCTGAGTATCGGTGAGGTTTGCGGGCTCGCCCATATCGTGCCACAGTTTCAGCGGGTTGCAGGTGTCCTCATCAACAGTCTTTGTTATCAGCGTATATTCTCCCTCCGCAGGAAAAGCAAAGCTGCGGGTGAAGTCCTCACTGTCTATGTTCCACAGCACTCCCGCAAAGCCCTTTTCCGACTTTACGATAACGGCGGTGTCGTCCCTGAGTACACAGTTGCTGCCGAAGTTTTTCAGCTGCTTGAAGAAAGAGAAGGTATAGAAAGTCGGCTTGGGTATGCATCCGTCAGCCACAAGTCCGAAGCCCCCGTGAAAAGGTGTGAACTGAACTCCCTGTTCCTCAAACACATCTCCGAATGTCCAGTAGGAGTATGATGTGTTCATATCACCCAGATGGGAAAGCTGTCCTGCAAGGTAAGCGGCATTCAGATTGGTATCGTGTATAACACCGCGCGGAGTGTAGGATGTGCTGAATTCTGTGATATGTATCGGCAGTCCCTTGAATTCCTCAAAGTCCTCGATTATATCGCGGGTTGACTGCAAATTGCCCAGTCTTTCTTCGGGCTGCTGGAGCTTTGAATAGTCGTAATGCCCTATCCTCTCGGGGAATTCCACTGTGTAGTGATGACGGGTGACCGCATCGGGCTTGATGCTGTTATCGCGGCAGAATTCAAGGAAGCTGCGTATCCACTCAGCATCCTTTACGCCGCATATCGCGGGTCCGCCCACCTTAAAGCGCTCATCGTAAGCCTTGATAGCGGTGAATGTCTCCTTGAAAAGCCTGAAATACTCCTGCATATCCGCCTTGTACCAGAAGCCGGGAAGATTAGGCTCGTTCCACACCTCGATATTCCATTCCAGCACTTCCTCACCGTAGCGGCTGCGCAGATGTTTGAGCAGTGCCACCACCATATCCGTCCACATTTTGTAGTCCTTCGGCGGTGTGGTATTGCCTTTCCAGTAGAATATCGTCTGTGTGCCGCTTGCCAGTTTTTCGGGCATGAAGCCAAGTTCAAGGAAAGGACGTATACCAAGCCTGATATAGCTGTCAAATATGCGGTCGATGTATGTGTAGTTGTACTCCACCTTTGTAACGCCGTCCTCCTCATACTCCTGATATATCGCCACATCGTCGCTGAAAAGCCCGTGTCCGCGAATATATTTGAAGCCGATCTCCTGCTGGACAAGTTTCAGCTGTTCACGGTATTCGTGAGTCAGCGCCAGCCCCAGCCTGCCTGTGCCAACGCAGTAATCAACATTGTTGTTGAAGGGTATCCTTGTGTTGATATCAATGACTGTTTTTTCCATATTACTACCTCCTTATAATAATACACCGCCTGCGCCCGCAGACGGTGTATAGATATCATGGTTATAGAAGTTACTCCTTTACGCCGCCGATGGTAAGACCTGCAACGAAGTATCTCTGTAAGAAAGGATACAGGATGATGATAGGCAGCGAGGTGATAACAGTCGCAGCCGCTCTGATAGAGGTAGGTGTAACTGTTGCCTGTGCGTTCTTCATAGTCTCCGAGCTTGCCTTCTGGTTGGTAACGGAGCTCAGCAGCTTCATCAGCTCATACTGGAGCGTTGTGAGGTCGGTGCTCATTCTGTTATACAGCATCGCATCGAACCAGGAGTTCCACTGACCGACCGCCGTAAACAGTGCAACTGTCGCAACAACAGGCATACACAGCGGGAAGATTATCTTGATAAAGATAGTCAGATGACCTGCGCCGTCCATCATAGCAGACTCTGCAAGGCTATCGGGCAGACCGTTCATGTAGGTACGCAGTACCAGCATACTGAATGCGGGCACCATGCCGGGCAGGATATATACCATAAAGCTGTTGGTAAGACCCAGTGCCTTGTATACAAGGAATATGGGAATAAGACCGCCCGAAACATACATCGTTACAACGTAGAGCAGTGAGAGCTGCTTCTTGAACAGGAATTCCTTACGGCTGAGGATGTACGCCAGCAGTGAGGTCACCATTGTGGATGAAACGGTACCGATGACTGTTCTGAGTACGCTGGTCCTTGCAGCCGCAAACATATTCTGCTTGCTCAGCACTGTCTGATAGTTTTTAAGAGTGAATACACGGGGAACGAGGGTGATGCCACCTCTCAGCGCATCAAGACCATCGTTGAAGGATACAGCTACCATATTCAGCAGAGGGTAGAGTATCACTATGGTGAATATCACCATGAATATGGTATTGAGTGTATCGAACACCATATCGCCTGTGGTGCGGCGGCTCATGATACCGTGCTTGGTATTTGCGCCGACGAACTTTGACTCCTTGGCGGGAGCGCTTACCTCGGAAGGCTGTACATTTTTAGTTAATTCTGCCATTGTACCCGCCCTCCTTAATACAGACTTTCTTCGCCCATCGCCTTAGCCGTTGTATTGGCTATAGCAATGAGTATGATACTAACAAGGCTCTTGAATATACCCGCCGCAGTACCGATAGCGTAGTTGCCCTTGCCGATACCGTAGTTGAGTACATAGATATCGATAGTCTCGGATACCGACTTTACCAGGTCGTTGCCCAGCAGATACTGGAGCTCGAAGCCGACATTCAGTACGTTGCCGACGTTCATTATCAGCAGTATGAGTATAGTGGGCTTCAGGCCGGGAAGAGTGATATGCCATATACGTCTCATTCTGCCTGCGCCGTCTATCGAAGCTGCTTCGTAAAGGTCGGGATTGATGGACGTTATCGCCGCCAGATAGATTATACTATCCCATCCCGTTTCTTTCCATCGGTTCGCAAACCCAACTATCCACCAGAAGTATTTCTCTTCAGCCAGCCACTGCACAGGCTTATCAATAAAGCCAACAGTCATAAGGAACTTGTTCATCATGCCGTTTTCCATCGAGAGCACGTCGTAAACTATACCCGTCAGGATGATCATGGACAGGAAGTGAGGCAGATAGGAGATGGTCTGAACGACCTTTTTGCCTATGGTGAACCTGAATTCACTCAGCAGTATCGCGAATATTATCGGGCAGACAGTACCAAGTACCAGGTTGATTATACCCATCATCAGAGTATTTCTGACATCGATCATGAAATCCTCGTTCCTGAACAGGAACCTGAAATTCTCAAGACCTATGAACTGCGAATGGAACAGACCATCTCTGGGCTTGTATCTCTGGAATGCCATTATCCAGCCGAAAAGCGGGACATAGCAGAAAATCAGCACATAGATCACAAAGGGAATGGACAGCAGCAGCAGAGATTTCTGATTTCTCAGCTTTTTGCCGAAGTCCGGATCTTTAAACATTTGATTGCACCTCCGACATTACACATCCCCTATTTCCCTTACCAAAGAGCGTGGGAAACTATCTTTGCCAAGGGCAACAGGGGATAGATCACCGTTAAATTGCTTATCATAATTTCATAATATCATAATTCTATAAATACTTTAAAATACCTGCCTCGCGTCCGCAGGAAATATCCTGCGGACGCACAGCAGATACTGCTCGGGCGGTCAGCCGACCTTACCCGTTATTCTCGTTTGTCGGAGCAATTACTTACCCTCAGCAACGTCTATTCTTCTCTGGATCTCCTTGTTGAATGCAGGCAGCAGAATGCCGTCAACATCGCACTTATCCTTGTATACGCTCAGATACTCTTCCCAAGCGGAATCGAAATCTTCAGCGATACAAACCTTAGGCAGATACTCATGCTTAACGGATGCCATATCAGCCCAAACCTGACCCTCGGGAGTATCGGTGGTCAGAGCGTTGGAGTAAGACCACATAGGATACCAAGCGCTGTTCTCCTCTGCGGGGTTGCACAGCTCAACGTAGGTCTTTACGCCGTAAGCGTCGAAGCACTCCTTAACTTCATCGGACAGGGACTCATAGAACTCAGTAGCCTGGTGGTTAGCGTCACAGCCGTTGATACCGTCATGATCCATACCGGTGTAGTTGGGGAAGTAAGCGTAAGGACACAGGTTAGCATTGATGTAAGCCTGATCGTCAGCATTCTTTCTCATTTCCTCTGTACGAGTGAATACGCCGTCATCGCCCTTGTTGTAGTTTACGCCTTCGATGCCCCAGTTACGCAGAGTCAGTATCTCAGGCTCCAGCAGATCGTTCAGGAACTGCATAGCAGCTTCGGGATCGTCACAGGAGGTGGTGATACCTACACCGTTGGAAACGTCGAGAGCAGAATTTGAATGCCAGTGCTCCTCGATGCCCTTGTCAATGGTGATGCCAACAGGAACGTAAGTGCAGTCATCAAGGCCTGCAGCCTTTATAGCCAGCTCGCCGTCGTTGAAATCCCAGTGCTGGTCAACCATGCCGCATACACGACCGGTGGACAGCTTGGAGATATATGTATCATAGTTCATTGTGAATGTCTCGGGATCTACGATACCCTTCTTGTACTCCTCATTCAGCTTCTGGAAGTATCTCTTAGCTGTGGGAGTGGTATTGTAGTCGATAGCCTCGTGGGTATCTCTGTCAACGATGCAGCAGCCGTCGTTCGGATAACCGTCAAGGAAGAAGGGAGCGTTCTCAAGGCAGAAGTATCTCCAGTCATCGCAGAGTATCTCATAACCGATGTTGGGAGTGCCGTCTTCCATAGTAGGATTAGCCTCGATGTACTTCTCGATAACGTCGAAGTACTCATCCAGAGTCTCGATCTTGGGATAGCCTGCCCACTTCAGTACTCTTGTCTGGATCCAGAATGCCTCGTCGTTGTGTACGCAGGTGGTATCCTTCTCCCATACATTACCGAACTGAGGGATGATATAAACGTGGCCGTCTTCAGCTCTTATAGCGTTCCACTGCTCTTCGGTGTAGAAGTTCTTGATGTTGGGATAGTTGTCCCACAGAGTATCTATCGGGATGAATGCGCCTGCATCTACCATGTTAGCCATACCGGAAGAAGCGTCAACGAAATCGGGATACTCGCCGCCTGCGATCATAACACCGATAGCTTCCTCAGCGGTCTGACCTGTCAGCCATGTCATATCGCACTTTGCGCCGATCTTCTCAGCGATAGCGTCCTGAACAACGTTGCCTTCGTCAACTTCGTTGCCGGGAACTGCGAAGAATGCGGTAAATACCTTAACCTCAACATCTTCGCCCTCATCGTTCTTGATGGTCTCAGTCTTCTGGTCACCCTTCTTGACGGGCTTGTCATCGCTGCCGCCGTTGCCTGTGTTGCCGCAGGCTGCCATGCCTATTGCCATAGTCAGTGCCATTACAACCGCAGCAAAAGATTTGATCTTTTTCATAAATACAACCTCCAAATAAAAATCTGTTTTTAGCTTTGAACATATTGGCTAAAATTTGTCTTTTATTTTCTGAGATTATTATACCAAATAATTCCGAACTTGTGAATACTAATAAAGCAATTAAGCAATAATTGCAAATATTTTTTACCAAATCAGCAAAATTTGTTTAATACAACTCTTCGCAAAGTTGTATTCAGCAAGAATTGTATTAGCTACCGCAATTTTTGGGTAGAATGAAGCGCATAAATATGTTAAAATAACAAATTTCGCTGTCGTATAGAGTAAAAAACGAGCCGTTTTCTGTAAAATTTTAGCAATTATCATATAATGATCCACATTGTTATACGGTCATATCCCTTTTGCGATAATACATTTTGTATAACAAATTGTGTGCTGACAGAAGTTGACAATACAATATGTATTGTGTTATACTGTAAAAAAACGGAGGTAATGATATATGCTGAAAGCACCCGATCTTGGCGCCTGCCGCGTGACAGGGGGAGTTTTCCGTGACAGGATGAAAGTCAACAAAAGCTACCTTAACGAGCTTGACCCTGTGTGTCTGCTTCAAAACTTTTATCTGGAAGCGGGCATCATACTGCCGGGTATGCAGGTCATATCCAAACCCGAAGAAGCCAATCTGCACTGGGGCTGGGAGTCTCCCGCCTGCCAGCTGAGAGGACATTTTCTG
>NZ_CAMHRZ010000072.1 GCF_946187255.1 uncultured Ruminococcus sp. | reverse complement strand
TGGCAGGCAACTCCCGGTCTGTTCGCTTACAGAAGAGACATCGCTAAGGAAGTTCTGGGTACCGACGATCCCGCTGAGGTTCAGGCACAGCTGTCTGACTGGGATAAGTTCAACGAGGTAGCTAAGAAGATGAAGGACGCTGGTTACTTCATGCTGTCCGGTTACGATGATGCTTACAGAACCTTCTCCAACAACGTTTCTCACGCTTGGGTAAACAGCAACTATGAGATCGTAGTTGACGACAACCTGATGAAGTGGGTTGACCAGACTAAGGATTACACCGACAACGGTTACAACAACGGCACATCTCTGTGGGATGATCAGTGGAACGCTGACCAGTCTTCTGCTGGTAAGGTATTCGGCTTCTTCTACTCCACATGGGGCATCAACTTCACTCTGCAGGGCAACGCTGGTGACGATCTCCAGGGTCAGTATGCAGTTTGCGAAGGTCCTCAGGCTTACTACTGGGGCGGTACCTGGATCTGTGCTGCTGACGGCACCGATAACGAGGCAACCGTTGCTGATATCATGAAGAGCCTGACCTGCAACAAGGACATCATGCTCAAGATCACTAAGGATACTCAGGACTACACCAACAACAAGGCAGCTATGGAAGAGCTGGCAGCTGACTTCAGCTCCGAGTTCCTCGGCGGTCAGAACCACATCGCTCTGTTCGTAGCAGCTGCTCCCAACATCGATGCTTCCAAGATCGGTCCTTACGATCAGGGTCTGAACGAGTCCTTCCAGTCTGCATTCAAGGATTACTTCCTTGGCTCTGTAGACAAGGATACTGCTCTGCAGAACTTCTACAAGTCTGCTCAGGAGAAGTACCCCGAGCTGAAGGCTGCTGAGTAATTTATTGCTTGACAATATAATAGTATAATTAGCGTAAGTCGGGGAACGGGATCTACCCGTCCCCGGCTTATATTTTGTGTGCGCATAATATGCGTTACAAACGATAAGTTACAAATATGCAATGCTAAAAAATGTAGAGGGTGCTTGAATGAAACATAAGTCGATCAGTTACGCAAAATGGGGCTATATTTTTATCGCACCGTTTTTCGTAGCATTTATTCTGTTCAATCTTATACCCCTTGTCTCGACATTCTACAACTCTTTATTCGAGAACTATCTCGCAAGAGGCGGACTTGTTCAGGTCGGTCCTAACTTTATAGGTCTCGAAAACTTCAAGACAATGTTCAATCCCGAGACAGAGCTGGGTAAGTATTTCGGAAACACATTTGTTCTTTGGATACTGGGCTTTATCCCCCAGATATTCTTCTCACTGCTTTTTGCTTCATGGTTCACAGACCTGAGAATGAAGCTGAAAACAGGCGCATATAAGGTTATATTCTATCTGCCTAACGTAATCATGGCTGCTGCAATGGGTATGCTTTTCTATACCATGTTCGCTCAGAACGGCCCTGTCAACAGCATCTATACTTCTATTACAGGCAAGGATGCTTATATGTTCTTTGACCACAAGTGGTCTCAGAGAGGTGTTATCGCTATCATCAACTTCCTGATGTGGTACGGCAACACGACCATCATGCTCATGGCTGCTATCAACGGTGTTGATCCTTCACTGTACGAATCCGCACAGATCGATGGTGCAACTCCTTCGCAGACATTCTGGAAGATCACTCTTCCTCTTATCAGACCTATTCTTCTGTACGTTCTCATCACATCGCTCATAGGCGGTCTGCAGATGTACGACGTTCCTCAGATCATCACCAAGAACGGTGAACAGGTACAACGAACCTCGATGACAGTTGTAATGTATCTGCAAAAGCATCTGTTCAGTAAGAACTACGGCCTTGCAGGTGCTCTGTCGGTAATACTGTTCGTTGTTGCGGCAGTACTCAGCCTTGTAGTATTCTATGTTACAACTGAGAGAGAACCTAAGAAGAAAGTTAAGAAAGGATGAATTAATTAAATGGCAGCTCCCGTAGATGCAGTCGGCGAGATGAGTAACTCCAAGCAGTTGCTCATAAGACGTGTCGTTGGCTATACCGTACTTACAATATTTGCCGTGATTTCACTTTTCCCCTTCTTAATTCTTCTGATAAATATGACCCGTGAGACTAACGATATCCAGAAGGGTTTCTCACTGATCCCGGGTACATATCTCTTCAAGAATTTTAAGACGGTTCTCGGCAATCATGACTGGAAAATGCTGAACAGCTTGAAGAACAGCCTTATCATTTCCGGTCTGACAGCTCTGCTGTCCACATATTTCTCGGCTCTTACAGCTTATTCCATCCACGTTTACGATTTTAAACTGAAGAAGTTCCTGTTTACCTTCATACTCATGATCATGATGGTTCCTACACAGGTATCCGCACTTGGTTTCGTAAGACAGATGGCAAGCTGGAACCTGACAAACAGCTTTATCCCGCTGATCGTTCCTTCCATCGCAGCACCTGCTACCTTCTTCTTCATGAAGCAGTACATGGACAGTGCTCTGCCTCTGGAGATCGTTGAGGCGGCTCGTATAGACGGTTCGGGTGAGTTCAGAACATTCAATGAGCTGGTAACTCCTATCCTGAAGCCCGCTATCGCAGTTCAGGCTATCTTTACATTTGTTCAGAGCTGGAACAACTTCTTTATTCCCGCACTTCTTCTTGACGACAAGAACAAGAGAACTCTGCCTATCGTTATCGGTATCATCAGAAGCGCAGACTACGCTTCCTTCGATATGGGCGCGGTATATATGGCTATCGGTATCTCTATCATACCTGTTGCTATCGTATACCTGATTCTCTCCAAGTTCATTATCCGTGGTATCGCACTGGGTGCCGTTAAGGGATGATGCATTGTAAGCTTATTAGTTGCTTATCATATTAATTTCGGGAGACCGCTGTACTCATCATGGGTGCAGCGGTCTTTCGGTGTATAAGTCGGGAGGGTATATTGAAAAATATCCTGTGACAGCTTGATTTTTTTGGCGGTATGTGTTATAATATAAGCAACTTGAACAAAAAACAACTGTGAAACGAGGTTAGTATTATGAAAATGATATTCATCGGCGCTAACCATGAGGTAACGGGAAGCTGTACCTATGTGGAAGCCTGCGGAAAAAAGTTTCTTGTGGATTTCGGTATGGAACAGGGCACCGACCTTTATGAGAATGCAAAGATACCCTGTCCGCCTTCAATGGTGGACTTTGTTCTGCTTACTCATGCACATATAGATCATTCGGGGCTGCTGCCGCTGCTTTATGCGGGCGGTTTTGCGGGTGATATCCACGCCACAAAGGCGACCTGCAACCTGTGCTCCATCATGCTGCGTGACTCCGCGCATATACAGGAGTTTGAAGCAGAATGGCGCAGCCGTAAGGGCAGACGTAAGGGTCAGGATGAGGTGGAGCCGCTGTATACTCTCGCGGATGCAGAGGGTGCTATATCCAAGCTGATACCTCACCCCTACGAGGAGATGGTTGAACTCTGCGAGGGCATAAAGATACGCTTCATGGATGCTGGACATCTGCTGGGATCCTCCAGCATAGAGCTATGGCTGACCGAGGACGGTGAGACACGCAAGATCGTATTCTCGGGAGATATCGGCAATCTCGACCAGCCCCTTATCCGCGACCCCCAGTATATCAGCGAGGCTGATTATGCGGTGATGGAGTCTACCTACGGCACCCGCAGACACGAGAAGGTCACCAACTATGTGGAGCATCTCGCGGAACTGGTGCAGAAGACCTTTGATCGCGGCGGCAATGTGGTCATACCCTCCTTTGCGGTGGGCAGAACACAGGAACTGCTGTATTTTATAAGACAGATAAAGGAACAGGGTCTGGTGAAGAACCATGCGGATTTCCCTGTGTATGTGGACTCGCCGCTGGCGATAGAAGCTACCCGCGTTTTCATGGAAAACAAGGAGAGCTGCTTCGATGCCGAAGCGCTGGAATATGTGGAAAAGGGCGTTAACCCCATAACATTTCCCGGACTGAACATAGCAGTCACCAGCGATGAATCGAGGGCGATAAACTTCGATAAGACACCCAAGATAATCATATCCGCCAGCGGTATGTGTGAAGCGGGACGCATCAAGCACCACCTTAAACACAACCTGTGGCACAGCGAATGTCTGGTGCTGTTCGTGGGCTATCAGGCTAACAATACTTTGGGCAGAAGCCTTGTTGAGGGCGCAAAGACCGTTAAACTCTTCGGTGAGGATATAAACGTGGCGGCGCAGATCAGTGTGCTGCCGGGTATAAGCGGTCATGCTGATGTGGACGGTCTCGACAGGTGGATAGATTCCTTTGCTGTGCGCCCGAAGACCGTGTTCGTAAACCACGGCGAGGACGCTGTGATGGAAGAATTCAAGCACCATCTCGAAGACAAGGGCTATCACGCCGAAGCGCCTTTCAGCGGTGCGGAGTTTGACTTGCTGACAGGTGTGTTCACTCAGGCTGAACCCATCAAGGTGGTAAGGAAGACACTGCCGAATACCAGCTATCAGCGGCTTTGTGCATCTCTTGACAGGCTGTCCGCACTGGTGGCATCCAGCAAGGGTCTCACCAATAAGGATCTGGCAAAGCTGACAGACAGTATAAATAATCTTTGTGCAAAATGGGAAGACTAGGAGGAAAGTATCATGAATTTCAAGCTGACAGTTAAACAGAGGATAAGCAATGTGGAGTTCGGAGAGCCCGATATCGTAAAGGCGGCAGGTGCCGACGGAGTATTTGAAGCGCAGGCCATAACCTTCGCAAAGACAGCATCCAACGGTTTTATCCGCAGCTGGGCAGAGGGCATGGGATACGCCCTTGCCACACAGAAGGATTGGGCGAAGAATATGAAGTCGGGGGCGATGGAAAAAGCTGTATCCGTCCGCGACAACGGCAAGCCCATGAACTTCGTATTTGTGCTTGAAACACTGTGACCATAATATATCTCCGCGGGGACGCATTAATACCTGTTCCCGCGGGATATCTGTTTAATGAGGCATATATATTATCACAAAGCAACAAATGCCCTTGGGATGAGGGCTTTTTTGTGCAGTTCATCGAAGATTAATATTTAAAACGTTTTCGCTGTTGCAATTGTTGCAGAAGTGTGATATAATTAATAAGGTGGTTGGCTATCATCCTTTCAGCACTGCGGGGGTACTTTCCGAAAGCGCAGGCTGCAAAGACAGATCAAGGAGGAATCTAAAATGTCAAATACTGTAGAAAAGACCATATCGAAGGCGGAACTGAAAAAGCAGTTCATCGATATACTGCATAACGATTTTCAGACCACACCCGATGAGGCGACCGACAAACAGGTATACGAGGCACTCTCGAAGATAGTTGTCGGCATACTGAAAATGAAGAGAAGAAAGTTCACCGTTGCTACACAGTCCGCAGGCAAGAAGAAGGTATACTACCTTTCTATGGAGTTCCTGATGGGCAGGTCGCTGAAGACTTCGCTGTACAATCTGGAAATGAACGTGCAGGCAAGAGATATGCTCAAGGAACTGGGCATATCCATAAACGGTATATATGAGCAGGAGCCCGATGCAGGTCTGGGCAACGGCGGTCTGGGCAGACTGGCTGCCTGCTATCTGGATGCACTGGCAGCTGACGGCTACCATGCAACAGGCTATTCGATATGCTATGAGTACGGTATCTTCAAGCAGAAGCTGGAAGAGGGCTGGCAGACAGAGCTGCCCGATAACTGGCTCCCCGGCGGCTCGGTATGGCTGGTGCCCGTACCCACAAAGGCTATCGAAGTACGCTTTGACGGCGAGCTGAAAGAGTACTGGGACAATCAGTACCACTGCGTAACACACGAGAACTATACCTCCGTTATGGCTGTGCCCTACGACCTGTTCGTATCGGGCTACGGCAGCGAGGCTGTATCCAAGCTGAGACTGTGGAAGGCTGAGATGGCTTCCTTCGATATGCCTTTCTTCAATAAGGGCGACTACGCAAAGGCACTGAGCAAGAACATCATGTCACAGGCTATCACTAAGGTACTCTACCCCAACGACAACCACGCAGAGGGCAAGAGCCTGAGACTGAGACAGCAGTACTTCCTGTGTGCCGCTTCCATCGGTGATATCGTTAACCAGCATATGTCCGTATACGGCACTCTCGATAACCTGCATGAGAAGGTGGCTATCCACATCAACGATACTCACCCCACTCTGGCTATCCCCGAACTGATGAGGATACTGCTGGACGACTGCGGCTACAGCTGGGATAAGGCGTGGCATATCGTTACCAATACTTTTGCTTACACCAACCACACCGTTATGCCCGAGGCACTGGAGAAGTGGGACTGCAATCTGTTAAAGAGCGTATGCCCGAGAATATTCTCCATCATCATCGAGATAAACGAGAGATACTGCCGCGACCTGTGGGAGAGATACAAGGACGAAGCTAAGTGCAGCCACATGTCCATCGTTGAGAACAACAAGGTGAAGATGGCAACACTGTGCGTTCACGCATCTCACAGCGTAAACGGCGTGGCTAAGATACACTCCGAGATAATCAAGAGGGAGACATTCAAGGATGAGTACCTGGATACTCCCACCAAGTTCAAGAACGTTACCAATGGTATCGCATACAGAAGATGGCTGTATCAGTCCAACGAGGGTCTGACCGAACTGCTGAAAGCGAAGATCGGTGACGGCTTCCTGAAAAATGCGGCTGAGCTGAGCAAGCTGTCCGTATTCAGCGATGATGAGGAAGTTCTGAACAGACTGGCTGAGATCAAGCTGGAGAACAAGGAAAGATTTGCCAAGTATGTAAAGAGCCAGTACGGCGCTGTGCTGGATCCCAATTCCATATTCGATGTACAGGTAAAGAGGCTGCACGAGTACAAGAGACAGCAGCTGAACGCGCTGAACATCATCGCGCAGTACAACTACCTCAAAGCCAACCCCGATGCTCCCTTCGTGCCCAAGACCTATATCTTCGCGGCAAAGGCAGCGCCCGGATACTATATGGCAAAGCAGATAATCAAGCTGATCTGGAACATCTCCGAAGAGCTGAAAAAGGACAGCAAGCTGAAAGAAAAGCTGAACGTAATATTCCTGGAGGACTACAATGTATCCCTTTCCGAGATACTGATGCCTGCGGCTGATATCTCCGAGCAGATCTCGCTGGCAGGTACAGAGGCAAGCGGTACGGGCAATATGAAGCTGATGGTGAACGGTGCTGTAACACTGGGTACAATGGACGGCGCTAACGTTGAGATACACGAGCAGGTAGGCGATGATAATATCATCATCTTCGGTATGAACGTTGATGAAGTTAACGCCTGCAAGTCGGGCTACAGACCCATCGAGCTGTACAACAGCGATCCTGTTATCAAGCAGGCTGTGGATACTATCCAGTACGGTGTGAACGGCGTTCAGTTCCCCGAGATCGCGGATACGCTGAAGAATGTGGATACCTACATGGCACTGAAGGACTTCGCAAGCTATCAGCAGGCACAGAAGTACGCTTCCGAGTGCTACAGCGACAAGCTGAAGTGGCAGAGGATGAGCCTTGCAAACATCGCAGGCGCAGGCATCTTCTCCGCAGACCGCTCCGTTGAAGAATACGCTAAGGACATCTGGGGACTCACTAAGTAATTCATAATTCATAATTCATAATTCATAATTGTTGGCATGGACGCGGGTTTTGTGTTCTGTCGGCAGTGAAGCGTGGATGTGAGTTTGATGTGCTTACAATTCATAATTGTTGGCAGGAGTGCGGGTTTCGTGTGCTGTCGGCAGGAATGAATGGATATGAGTTTGAGTTCTAACAAAAATAATTTGTGCGCTTACAGCATTTGCGGTAGGCGCATTTTTTGTGTTCTAAAAGGGATGTGGGGCGAAAAACGTGCGCCCATCGCAATCTAGCGACAGGCGCACTTCGTATGTTCCCAAAAAGTCAAGGCACAAAACTAATGCACTCCACAAACAAATAACAGCACAGCCCACATACGCCCCTGACAAAAATTATGAATTATGAATTATGAATTAAGAACCCCCTGCATGAAGCCGTCGGAAGCGGTGGAGCAGACGTCACCGCCGATAAGCTGACCGTCGCTGACCATGAGGTGACAGAGGATGCAGCTTTCGTTCTCGTGACCCGGATAGTTGAGTACCTTGTAGGTGTAGACCTGTACCTGCATACCCTTGTAAGGGGTGAGGTCAAATCCCTGCTGCTTTTGCAGCTTGTTGTAGTCGAGATATACGCTCTCCCATTCCTCGGGGATGAGCACTGTCCTGACTTCCTCAAACCTTTCGGGGACTTCCCAGCCCATCTCGTGCAGAAAGGTCTGCCGCTTTGTCTCGCTGTTTAACTCGCGGATGCTGCCCCTGCCTTTAAGCCCGAAAAACAAAAGTACAGCCAGACCTGCGGCGAGAAGTCCCAACAGGATGAAAAGCCATACCTTCGGTTTTCTTATCTTGACGGTGTGAATGAACATAGTGTGATACCTCCTTGAAAACGTTGCTCACTTAATGTATATGCCGAGTGAGAACTGTATATCACTGCGGGCGAAAACCGCCGATATGAATATTTTTGAGGATTATGCGCATAAAAACTAAAGTAAATATTTTCTGAACTTTTAGGGGCGCAATTGAAAATATTCGTGCATATTCATATAACACAAATGCTCCGCAGCCGGGGATGCTTAGTCGGTGAGGGGCGGCATTAGTGAATTAAGTCGGAAATGCACCGTACCGCAGGGGGAAAACATTGTGCAAGATAGATAAAAATATATAGGGGCATTAATGTGAAATCACGATTTTCCGCTTTTTTTTGAGAATTGCTTTGACAATTCCGAAATATGTGGTAAAATATATTATAGGTAACACCGCCCGGGTTGTGTTTTTCTTAACCTGATGCATAGAGGGAATGCAGGCGGAGAATGCTGCGCAAAGGCAGAGACAGTATGCGCGGCTGTGAAAGGAGAAATCGATCTATGTCTAAAATCATTGCAGTAACATCAGGTAAGGGTGGAACGGGAAAGTCCTCCATCAGTGCCTGTCTTGGATATGCGCTGGCTAAGCAGGGAAACAGAACGCTTATCATCGAGCTTGACTTCGGACTGAGATGCATGGACATCATGCTGGGAATGCAGGGGAATATCACTTACGATCTCGGAGACGTGCTGGATGGTTCCTGCGATGTATACAAGGCGACTACCACAGTAAAGCTGGCATCGAACCTGAGCGTACTGTGCGCCCCCTCCGACCCGTTCGTTCAGCTGAAAGCTGAGGATATCGAGAAGATAACTCACGAGATGAGGAAGTACTTCGAGTATATCATAATAGATACCTCCGCAGGTATCAACGGTTCGGTATTCGATATAGTAACCAACTCGGATCTGATCCTGATAGTGACCACACCCGACCCTGTGTGCGTAAGAGATGCGCAGATGATGTCGGATGAGTTCTACAAGAGGGGCAACCAGAAGCAGAGACTTGTGATAAACAAGGCAAGCAAGAGGATATTCGAGTTTGAGGATATGGACGACCTTGATGCGATAATCGACACAGTAGGCGTACAGCTGCTGGGCGTTATCCCTGAGGATTCGGCAATACCGCTGGCGACCGGCAAGGGCGCACCGCTTTCGTCAAGTTCTATGGGCTTCGTGGCATTCTCCGCGATATCCAGAAGAATAAAGGGCGAGCATATACCTATACAGATCAAGATGTAAGTTTGAACGAAGAATAATTACTGGGGGGATCCAATTTGAATATTGCACTTATCGCACATGATACCAAGAAGGAACTTATGGTACAGTTTTGCATAGCTTACTGCGGAATACTCAGCAAACACAGACTTTGCGCAACGGGCACGACAGGAAAGATCGTGGCTGAGGCTACAGGTCTTTCGATACAGCGTTACATGGGCGGATCGCAGGGCGGCGATCAGCAGATCGCGGCGAGGATATCCTGCAACGAGATAGATCTGCTTTTGTTTTTCCGCGATCCTATCTCTGCGAAGCCGCACGAGCCTAACGAGATGAATCTTTTAAGGCTTTGTGATGTACACAACATACCTGTTGCGACTAACATAGCGACAGCGGAAGCACTGATCCACTCTTTGGAGAGGGGCGACCTTGACTGGAGAGACATTGTCAATCCGACAACGCAGAACTAACGAAAAGCGATCACAGCCGACAGACCTTTATTGTGTTTGCCGGCTTTTTTCAATTCATAATTCATAATTCATAATTCATAATTGTGGTGAGGGGCGGGAGTGGGCTGTTCTTAGGATAGAATAGCTGAAAACGCAGGAAACTATGACGCAGACTGAGTTGGGTAAGAACAACAAAGCTGTGTGCGGGAAGAGCTTTGGGTCAAGCCTTTCGCGAAAGGGTCCTCGGGCGAACGGCTCAATATCGCGTCAGCAAACGAGAGACACTAACATTCCCCGCCGCGAACCGAGCTTTGGGTCAAGCCTTTCGCGAAAGGCTTGCGGAGAGTTTGAGGGGCGGAGTCCCTCAATCACCAAGGCACAAAGCCAAAATGCACAGCAAACTATAAAAGCGAAACTCAAAACGTTCGATAAGCAAAGCAGACCCACGCCCTCAAAAGCGCGGGCGGTCACAAAAATTCCCGCGTCTGCGAAAGCATGATACCCGCACAAACATCCTGCGTGTGACACCGCACGCGCGTCCACCAGCGAGGACAGCGAAGCGCTTCCGAGCGGTTTGCCCGAAGTACCTATCGATAAAAGCAGGACTATCCGCAATAGGGTGAACGGCAGGACTTCCCGCAAACAAGGCACGGGGACTTCCCAAAAACCAGAGGAGAGGAAAAAATGCGCCGCCCGACCGGATGAACAAAGGGGCGAAAACACCCAAACTATCACCCGCAATAAACGGCGCAACAAAGCCGATTACACGCTTCTCTACACGCTTTTTACACGCTTCTCACACGGCTGAGACCGCGCAATTAGGGGCTTTACACGCTTACACGCTTTTTTTCTTATTTAGCATGGGAAAAAATAATTTAGTATACTATAATATATATAAGAAGAATAAAATACGCGCGTGTAAGCGTGTAACTCGACCGACAGGGATAAAGGAGAAACAATATGAAGCTGTCACAACTGCTGAAACAAATGCCCACCGATGACGATATCCAAAGACTGCTGTACAGCGGGCTCGACTATAACGGCGAGTGCGCCGACCTCATCATGGTGCTGGGCAGCAGGAAAGCCTGCGATTACCGCGTTCCCGAAGCTGTAAGGCTGTTTGGTGAGGGCAAAGCACCGCTGATGCTTCTGAGCGGCGGACAGGTGCAGGAGAGTTCTTTCGGGGAGATGCCCGAATGGGAAAGTATGGAAAAAGCGGTGCTTGATGCGGGCGTGCCGAAAGAGCGTATCCTCACCGAGAAAAGCTCCATGAATACCGCCGAGAATTTTATGTGCTCCGATAAACTGCTGAGAGAACTTCTCCCCGACGGCAGCAGGATCATCCTCGTCACCACTGCCTACCACATGAGGAGAGCCCTGATGATGGGCAGAAGACTGCTCCCGAGATATACTTTCATCCCCTGTCCCGTCCAGAAAGGCTCCGCCACAAAAGATAATTGGCATAAAACCGAAAAAGGTCGCCGCACGGTACTTGACGAATGGGCAAAATTAGGTTATTATATAAGGGTAGGTTTTTTTGAGGATATTGAGATCTGACGGAGGTTTTTTATGAGAGTTGACAGATCTGCATTTGTTGAACTGTGGGGGCGACATTGACGCTCAGTGACGTTGATCCACAGTTACAATAAATATACGGAGGTAATAATATAATGGCAATGATACAGAGACCCAAGGGCACAGCAGATATGCTGCCCGCACAGGCATATAAATGGCACACGGTTGAAAAGCTGGCGGCTGAGACTGCCGAGCAGTACGGCTTTAAGGAGATAAGGGTACCGACCTTTGAGGATACGGGTCTGTTCGTGCGTTCGGTGGGCGAGACTACCGATGTGGTGCAGAAGGAGATGTTCACGGTATCCGCTACGGGCGATGATACCTTCACCCTGCGTCCCGAAGGTACTGCGGGAGTAATGAGAGCTGTGGTGGAGAACGGTCTGCTGAATGAGGCGTTCCCCCAGAAGCTGTACTATATAACATCCTGTTTCAGACACGAGAACGTGCAGAAGGGCAGACTGCGTGAGTTCCACCAGTTCGGCTGTGAGATGGTAGGTTCGGCGGATGCAAAGGCTGACGCTGATGTTATATCTATGGCGAAGAGCCTTATGGACAGGCTGGGACTTGAAAATATCAAGCTGAATATCAACTCCATCGGCTGTCCCAAATGCAGAGCGGATTATCAGAAAGCACTGAGGGAGTACTTCGCTCCTCACAGAGAGACCCTCTGCGATACCTGCAAGGAGAGACTGGAAAAGAACCCCATGCGCCTGCTGGACTGCAAATCGCCTATATGTCAGGGCATAGCAAAGGACGCTCCGCTGATAGTGGACTATCTCTGCGAGGACTGCGACGCACACTTCAAGAAATTACAGAAGTATCTCTCGCTGATGGGCATAGAATTTGATATCAACCCCAAGATCGTTCGCGGACTGGATTACTACACAAGGACTGTATTCGAGTTCATCGCTGAGGGTATCGGCGCACAGAGCACTGTATGCGGCGGCGGAAGATATGACGGGCTCCTCGAAGAACTCAGCGGCAAGCAGGTGCCTGCACTGGGCTTCGGCATGGGTCTTGAAAGACTGATAATGACTATGGAACAGCAGGATCGCGAGTTCATTGAGGCAAAGACCTGCGACCTGTACATAGCTTCAATGGGCGATGATGCGGCGGATAAGGCTATGGCTATGACGATGGAGCTGAGAGATGAGGGCTTCTTCGTAGAGTACGACCTCATGGGCAGAGGTATCAAGCCGCAGATGAAGTATGCAAACAAGATAGGCGCGAAATTCGTGCTGGTCATCGGTTCGGGCGAGCTGGAAACAGGCACTGCAATGCTGAAAAATATGGCAAGCGGCGAGCAGACTGAGATAAAACTGGACAGCAGCTTCGTTGACAGCTTCTCCAATGCGCTGATGGCTGAGATGTTCAAGGATATCGACGGCGAAGTGGAAGCGTTGCTGGGAAAGGAGTAAGCCATGGCGGGAAACAGATGCGAAAAGTGCGGCAATATCATGGTGAGACAGATAGTCAGCCCGCAGGAGTACCTGCTGTGTGCCAACTCTCTGCTGGGGCTGCTGCTTTCGGGGGACGTTGAGATGACGTTCTCCAGCTGCCCTCTCGGCAAGATAGTGGACGAGGATATGAAGTTCACCAAAGAGAGATACTTCCACCAGTTCAGGTGTACCCACTGCGGCACGATATATGGTATGCTCTTCCATACAAAGGCGGGCGGTGAGATAAAGATCAACGACAAGGTCTTCGATCCTGCCGACTACC
>NZ_CAMHRZ010000071.1 GCF_946187255.1 uncultured Ruminococcus sp. | reverse complement strand
CTACACGACGCTCTTCCGATCTAGGTACTGGAGATCGTAGCCCCATACAACGCCCTGCTCATGCAGCTTGGTCATGTGCTCGTCGATGAACTTGATAACGGGGAACACGTTGTACTTGGGGTTTTTCAGGAAGCCCAGCAGCAGTTCCATAGCGCAGTTGCCCGCACCTCTGCCCATAGAGGAGTAAGTAGCGTCCAGCCAGTCAACGCCGTCGCCCACAGCTTCGATGGTGTTTGCGAATGCCAGCTGCTGATTGTTGTGTGCATGGATACCTACGCGCTTGCCGTACTTCTCAGCGAACTCAACGTATATGGAAGCCAGTCTCTGCATCTGCTCGGGGTACATCGCACCGAAGCTGTCAACGATGTAAAGCACATCAACGGGAGTCTTGCCCAGTATATCCAGCGCTGCTCTCAGGTCGCCCTCCTGCGCGGTGGATATAGCCATGATGTTGCAGCTTACCTCGTAGCCCTTGCGCTTTGCATCCTCGATCATATCTACTGCGGTAGGTATCTGATTGAGGTATGTGGCAACTCTTATAAGGTCAACAACGCTCTCGTCGCGGTTGAGTATATCCTGCTTGTAGTTGCATCTGCCAACGTCAGCCATAACAGCTATCTTCAGACCTGTGTCGTTGTCGCCGACAACAGCTCTCAGGTCGTCCTCGTCGCAGAACTTCCACTTGCCGAACTTGTCGCGGTCGAACATCTCCTTGTCAGCTTTGTAGCCGAACTCCATGTAGTCAACACCGGCTTTTATATTGGAAAGGTACAGGTCGTGAACGAACCTGTCATCAAAGAAAAAGTCGTTTACCAGACCGCCGTCACGCAGTGTTGCGTCAACTACTTTTACGCTGTCTCTGTAATTCATCAGATTGGATATTTCTTTCATATCATACATCTCCTGTTAGTTTTACTTTAAATCATCTTAGCTTTAAATCACTAAAGCAGATTATAGCACAGTTTCTTCCAAATTGCAAGCCTCTTGAAGAAAATTTAAATACTGTTCACAAATCTTTGTGCAATCTGCGGATCTTTCAACACAGTTTTTTGTGCTTTGTGTGCATTATTCCGCACCCTTTTCCGAAATGCCCTAAAATGAACGTCCTGTGAGGGGGTCGTGTCGATGATCGGGGAAATGTCATACTTGCATTTTTCAGATCCTTGTGTTATAATACTATTATGCTTTTATAAAACAGCCTTTTTCGGGCTGAAAGCAAGTGTTTTATAATGAAAACTATCAGGCGGCCGGCTCAATGTATGACTGACCGTCCGATATTTCCATAGATAGAGGGATAGAATATAATGCAGAAAAATAAGCTGGGCTCAAGCTACGGCAAGCTGATGATGAATACTATCGTATTTGCGATAGGTTCATTCAGTTCAAAGGTGCTGGTGGTTCTGCTGGTACCTATATATACCAACCATCTTACACAGTCGGAACTCGGCAAGACCGATAACCTGACACAGATAGCAAACTGGATAATCCCCCTTGCGACACTGACCATAAGTGAGGCGATAATACGCTTCGGACTGGACAAGGCGTATGACAAGAAGAAGGTCTTTACGCTGGGCAACGCGGTGTGCGGCTTCGGAATGCTCTGTTTTGCCGCATTGCTGGGGCTGGTCAGTCTTATCGGCATAGCGGATAAATGGATAAGCGGCTACGCGGTGCTGTTGTTTCTGTATGTGCTGATGTCGGGGATAAAAACGCTGTATACCACCTTTGTGCGGGCGATGGAACAGGTGCGGCTGTTCGCGGTGGCGGGCATAGTTGCGACCTTCTTTACGCTGCTGTTCATGGTGCTGTTCTATCTGGTGCTGCCGAATGATTTCCTGGGGGCGGGCACGGGTATAGAAAAGTACCTGCTGTCAACGATATTATCTGATGCCATAACCGCGGTATTCGTATTTTTTGCCGCAAAGCTCTGGAGATACCTTGATTTTAAGGATATCGACAGGGAACTTCTGCGGACGATGCTGCAATACTCGATACCGCTGATACCCGCGCAGTTGCTTTGGCTGATAACCAACAGTTCCGACAGCTTCATGACCACCCATTATCTCGGTGAGGACAGGAACGGCGTGCTTTCGGCGGCGTATAAGATACCCAACCTGGTGGCTACGGTGTATATGATGTTCGGGCAGGCGTGGAATATGTCTGCGATAACCGAGAACGATTCGGAGGACAGAGATAACTTTTACGAGAAGGTCTTTGATTTCAATCAGAGCCTGCTGTATATCCTTGCGGCGGGCTGCCTGCTGATAGTACAGCCCATAACCAATATATGGATAGGAAAAACTGTCCGTGAATGTGTGAGGTATTCGCCGCTGCTGATATACTCGACGATATTCTCATGTCTCACCACATTCATGGGAAGCATATACCTCGCAAGCAAGAAGACCAAGCGCTCGCTGTTCACAAGCCTGGTATCGGGCGTTATCAACGTGGGGCTGAATATGGTGCTGATACCGACCATAGGTCTGTACGGACCGCCCATATCGACCATAGCCAGCTATATGACAGTGTTCATAATACGCGCCTTTGACTCGCGGACGATAGTGCCCTTCAAAATGGATATCCGCAAGATGGTCATCAGCAATGTGATCTGTATGGCAATGACAGGCATACTGCTGATAGAGACCGACCTTATGCATCACAAGCTGATGTATCTGCTGGTGCTGGCACTGTTCTGTGCGGTGTTCGTTATAAATATGGAGTCGATAAGCAGTCTGCTTTTCCGCTTCATACCCAAGGGTATAGCGGATAAGTTGGCAAATCTCGGCATGAAGAAGCTGTCACTGGCGGCAGCGGGGCTGGTGGCATTTGCAGGACTTAATGTACTGTTCAAGTGCATACCCCTGATAGCACTGCTGATCGTTGGCTACGCTTTCGGGCTGAGGATAGATGCACCCAAGATATTCAGCGCCTGTGCGCTGGTGGGCGCGGCACTGGTATGGTTCGTATTCAGTCCCATACTCGGTGCGGGATTACTGTTCGTAATGTGCGCAGCACCCATAGTTATGTACCGCAAAAAGCGCTATATAGCGGCAGCCGTGGTATCTATGGATCTATTCCTGGGGGCGCTGGTGATGAGGGATCTGGGCTGGTTCCTGTTCCTTGTGGAGCTGATAGCGCTGATGATAGTGTACCGCAGGAGCATCGCGGATTTTGCACTGGATTATATCGAATTCGGCACGCTGGGACCTATCGACAAGGTAGTGCAGAAGCTGCCCGTACACCGCCGCACAGCGGATGAGGCGGAAGAAACAAGCGAAATGACCGACGGTGAGATCACCGACGGTTAATAATACATTAAGGAGAGATTAGAATGGCAGAACTGAAATTTGAGATCGTGGAGCATATAGGTGTGCTTTCCGAGAACGCTAAGGGCTGGACTAAGGAGCTCAACAAGGTAAGCTGGGGCGATCACCCTGCAAAGTACGATATCAGAGACTGGTCCCCCGACCATACAAGAATGGCAAAGGGCGTAACACTCACCGATGAGGAGCTGGCAACACTCAAGGATATCCTCAACGGCGAAGTCGAGGACGATATCGACGAGACACAGATGCTTTGATCTATAGCGGTCCAACTCTTTGGGATCACAAGATCAAGCCGCAAAAGCTGGGATATATGGGCTTTGACAGCGGATCTTGTATGTATTTTGAGGCGAATTGCTATAAACTATAATATTTCGTAATATCCCACAAATTTCCGAGCGAAATTTGTGGGATTTGCACTTAAAAGTGTTGTTTTTTAACAAAATGTAAAACTTGCAGTGATGGTTAAATATAATCGAATGTTCATAATGAGTTAATAATTATCTGTTATAATTAATTTCAATGATTATATTAAACTATTAATCAAATAGTGCAAATATTAATGAATAGTGCGGAGGTAAGACGGATATGGAGCAGCACGGGATAAGTAAGCTTGATCTGAAAAGACGAAATAGAATGCAAGTCCTCAAGATATTGAAGCAGAGAGGACCCACGTCAAGAATAGATATCGCAGGTACTTTAGAGCTTACAAGAGCAGCAGTAACGATCATTACCAATGAGATGATCGAGCAGGGTATAATTCAGGAGATAGGTGAGTACAAGCACGTTACCGAGAAGGCGCCCCGCGGCAGAAAGAAGATACTTATAGATATCAATCACCATTATAAGTTTGTCATCGGTGTAACGCTGGAGGAGGATATCGTCAGCGTAGGTCTTTCAACACTGGCAGGCGCGGTGCTGGATAAGAGAAATCTTTCTATTGACCATACTATCGAGTATAACGCGATATTCGAGTTCGTGAAGAAGTCTATCAAGGAAGTACTGGCAGACAACTGTCTGGATAAGGAGTCTATCCTGGGCGTAGGCTTCGGTGTGTTCCCGACTATGTACGAGAAGCTGGGCATCGAAGTAAGGGATGGTGTGCCCGATTATACCAAGGTACGCAGCCTTATCAGAGAGTATACCGATCTGCCGCTGGTATTCGATAACTCCGTAAAGGGCACCGCTATGGCGAATATCGACTTCCTGAAGACCAAGGATCCCAACAGACAGAATATAGCATTTTTACAGTACGGCAACAATATGAACTTCGTTGTCACCAATCTTAATGAGCCTATATTCTCATACGATAACAGAACAGGTTTCGTTGACAAGATGATCATCAATCCCTACAGCGAGAGAGTATGTCAGAAGTGCGGCAGACGCGGCTGTGTCGAGAACGAGATCACCCCTGCGGCAACTCTGGTAAAGCTGAGCGAGGTATACTCATCCGAGACTATGCCTTATCTGTACGAGGCTTCCAAGGGCAACTTCAAGAATGTGAATATGGATATGGTACAGGCAGCTTATGACAAGGACGATCCTGCAGTTAAGGAAGTTATCGACAGCGAGATCAAGCTGACTGCCGTGCTGATAAACAACCTGTACTTCTCGACCAATCCTCAGAAGATAGTACTGCACCACTTTACCAACCATACCAACAGCGAGGCAGATTTCAACCGCATCAGAAACGCCCTCAACGAGATAGGCGGTCCGCTGGTGGCAGGCAAGATCGAGACTTCGATAATCGAAGACAAGCACCGTTTCCTTTCGGGCTGCGCTCTTGCAATAAGAGAACTGTTCTTCAACCGCGGCGGTTTTGATACTAACGGATAATAAATATAGTTGATGTATGCTTTAGCGCAGTCCGCAAAGCTGCAATCTCAATGTCGTTTGCTATATTCCCCGAGGGTGCGCTCTCGGGGGACTTTTTTTGGAGTGATGATATGTTTGAAAACAGTAATGATAAGGCACTGGAGTATATCTTCGGTTTTTCACATTCGGGTAAGCCAGTGAAGGATCTCAGCCGCATAAAAATGCTTCTCTCGTCGCTTGGCGACCCGCAGGACAGGCTGAGGTTCGTGCATATCGCGGGTACCAACGGCAAGGGTTCCACCGCGCGTATGTTTGACGGAGTGTTCGTCCGCGCAGGACTGAAAACAGGGCTTTTCACCTCGCCTTATATAATAGAGTATGCCGACCGCATACAGGTGAATGATGAGAATATTCCTTCCAGGACGCTGGAAAGACTGGTGCAGCGGGTGCGCACAGCGGTGGAGGGACTGCCTGAAAATGCAGGCTTTTCGCAGTTTGAGATAACCCAGGCGATAGCCTTTCTGTATTTTGAAGAACAAAAGTGCGATATCGTAGTGCTGGAAACAGGTCTGGGCGGACTGCTTGACTGCACCAATGTTATCACCGATCCGCTGCTGACGGTGATAACAAAGATAGATCTGGATCATACCGCGATACTCGGTGATACCGTTGAACTGATTGCCGCACAGAAAGCGGGTATAATCAAAAGGGGAGTTCCCTGTATACTCAGCGGGAAAAACTGTGATGAAGCAGTTCGGGTAGTGGCTGAAAAGGCTGAAAGCATGGGCTCAGAGCTGATAATACCCGACTACAGTAAGCTTGATGTACAAAATTCGGGATTCGATGGCACCGAGTTCACCTACAAGGGAAAGAACTTCCGCACATCTATGGCGGGACTGCATCAGGTGGACAACGCGCTGACTGTCATTGAGGGCTGCGAAGTCCTGCGTGAGCAGTTTGCCTTGAAAGACAGCGATATTTCCGAGGGTATCGCTTCTGCGGTCCTTCACGGCAGGACGGAGATACTTTCCCGTCGCCCTCTGGTCATGCTGGACGGCGGACACAACCCCGACGGTATACGGGCACTGGTGAAGGTCATAGACGGAAAACGCCCGTGCAGAGCGGTCATAGGTATGTGCCGCGACAAAAATCTGGAAGAAGCCCTGAAAACGCTGATACCTTATGTGGACAGCTTTGTCACTGTGGATGGCTTTTCCGACCGTGCCGAAAAGGCTGACGACCTGGCTGCGCTGATAAACGAACTTGGCGGCTGCGCACGCCCTGCGGAATACAGCCTGCTCACCGAGATCGAAAATATGAAACAGCAAAACGCGGATGGGCTCACGCTGATATGCGGCTCTTTGTATCTGGTATCGGAGGTGCATGAGCTGATAAAGGAAAGGAATGATACTATATGAAATTATTTATTGCATCGGATATACACGGTTCGGCTTACTGGTGTGAAAAAATGCTGACAGCCTTTGAAGCCAGCGGTGCGGAGAAAATGCTGCTGCTGGGGGATATTCTCTATCACGGTCCCCGCAACGATCTGCCCGATGACTATGCGCCGAAAAAGGTGATAGCTATGCTCAATCCCCTGAAAGAAAGGATACTTTGCGTCCGCGGCAACTGTGATACAGAGGTGGATCAGATGGTGCTGGAATTTCCCGTAATGGCAGAATACGCCGTTGTTGCGGCAGGCAGTTGCACAATATTCGCCTGCCACGGACACAAACCCTTCCCGCCTGTGAGCAAGGGCAGCATCATCCTCTACGGACATACTCACATCCCCGAAATGCGGGAATGCGAGGGTATCACCTATATCAACCCCGGCTCGGTTTCCATACCCAAGGAAGGCTCGGCTCATAGTTATATACTTTTTGATGATGAAAAATTCACTTTTTGTGAACTGTAAAAAATTCATACGACTATTTGTACAAAAGCAATAAATAATCTCATTGCCCCTTGAAAAGTTTGAGATAATGTGATATAATACTTGAAAGGATAAGACTTCCTTTTTAGTAAGGTGAAGCCGAAATGCGGCACGGGGGTGAGATGAATGGACGAAACTTACAGACTCAGCTCGGGAATATGTATTGCCGATCTTGATCGCGGCGGTATACTGACGGCGTTGGATGATGATTTTTTCAGATTGACCGGGTACAGTCTGGATTATGTTATGGAAAGAGAGCTTACGATATTTTCGCTGTTCGATAAGATATACCGTGAGCGTACAGATGAGGCGCTTAATTCTTCGGCTGCCGAGGGCAGAGCATTCTGCCTGCGTCAGCCTATGGTCGCCTGTGACGGCAGGATAATGCTGGTGCAGTGCAGCGGCATCGTCAAGGACAGAAGAAGAGCCGAGATAGTTGTAAGCAACTGCAATTATGATGACAGATCTTCCGATGAACAGAGAAGGCTGATCCGTGAACTTTCAGATCAGCGGGAAAAGCTGCGTATGATAGTCGAGAATACAGACGATGTATACTATGACTACGACGTGCAGCGGGATGTGATACACCTTGAACTCAGTATCACCCGTTTCAGGCTGGATTATGACAACTCCCTTGAAAACTTTCTGGGCAGCAGGGCGGCGGAGGAATTTTTGCACCCCGATGACAAGGAAGCCTATTTTGCCGCATGGGGCAAGGCGCTTGAAAAGCCCGTGCGCGGCACTATGGAGTTCCGCACAAAGGCGTATGATGATGATTACTGCTGGTACAGCGATGCCTATGTCAGCTTTGCCGATGAAACGGGCAAGGTCACAAATGTTTTCGGCAGGCTCTCAAATATCCAGAAGCTGAAGACCCTTACCAGAAAGGCGGACAGCGACTCCGAGTACATAAAGTATCTGCTCCAGTCCGATCAGCTCACGGGGCTCTACAACCGCAAGGGCTTTACCCAGCAGGCGACAAATCTGCTTTCCAGGCGTGAAGAAGGCATGGTGTATGCACTGGTATATTCGGATATAAACGATTTCTCCTATGTTAACGAGAACTTCGGCTATGAGACGGGAAATACCATGCTCCGTGATTATGCGGAGTGCCTGAAAAACGGCGGGAGCTATGTTATAGGCTGCCGTATCTATTCGGACTATTTCGTGTGCCTTTGCAAGTCGAATACCAGGGCTGAGCTCATCAAGAGCGTGGAGACCCAGAATCTCGGTTTTACCGCCATGCAGAAGAAGCGCTATCCGTCGGGCGACATAAGAGTATCCTGCGGTATGTATATACTTCCCGATGGCGATTTCGAGCTCAATACCGCAATGGATAACGCTAACCTGGCAAGGCGCAGCGTTAAGCATTCCAGCAGTATAATATGCGGTATATACTCCCAGCGTATGCGTATGCAGAAGCTGTACGAGCAGTCGATATGCAATGAGCTGCACAGTGCGCTGAAAAACAGGCAGATAGAGATGTTCCTCCAGCCCAAGTTCCACCTTGAAAAGAGGGTGATAATCGGTGCAGAGGCGCTGGCAAGGTGGAGAAATCTCAACGGCACTTACAAGATGCCCTTTGAGTTCATACCTGTGCTTGAAAAGGTGGGCTATATCGACGAACTGGATTTCTTTATATATGAGGAAGTACTAAAGACCCTTGAAAAATGGGGCCGTGACGGCAAACGCTTGCTTCCCGTATCCGTGAATTTCAGCCAGCACCACATCAGTCAGCCTAAGTTTGTGGAGAGCATCATCGAGACTGCCAACAAGTATGATGTCAATAAAAAATACGTCGAGATCGAGATCACCGAATCATGCTTCTCGGGGGATATCCAGACGCTGTTCACTGTTATGGAGAGACTTCGCACCGAAGGCTTTATGGTCAGCATAGATGATTTCGGCATAGGTTATTCCACCCTGAGCGTGCTTATGAAAGCACCTGTGGATATCGTCAAGATCGATAAATCCTTCATCGACAATATCGAGCAGAACAAGAAGGAACGCGATTTCGTGACGACTATGTGCAGCCTTATCAACACGGCAAAGAAGGATATCATCTTTGAGGGTGTTGAGACTGATGCGCAGGCGGCGATACTCTGCGAGAGCGGCTACACAAAGGCGCAGGGCTGGCTTTTCGACAAGGCGATGCCCCTGAGCAGCTTTGAGAGCAAGTATATGTACAACGAAGACTCCGAAGAAGACAAGTAAAAAATATCCCCGAAGAGAGCATCTTCGGGGATTATTATATATCACATACTTTCGGGGCAGTCGATCTTCAGCATTTCGAGAATGTTGGAGATTATCTGCTTTACAGCGAGAGACAGTGCAAGTCTTGCCTGCATCACGTTCTCTTCCTCACCCTTTATGCGGCAGGCGTTGTAGAACTTGTGGTACAGTGTTGCGATATCCACCGCATACTTTGTCACCTTGGCGGGGTCGTAAGCCTTGGCAGCCTCGTTGATCGTGGTGGGCAGGGTAGCCATCAGCTTGACCAGCTCCAGCTCCTCGGGTGTGCTGAGCGTTGCAGCCATCTCAGCGGTAAAGGGCTTGGCTTCGATATTCTCCTCAGCCAGCTTCTTTATTACCGAGCATATACGCGCATGAGCGTACTGAACATAGTATACGGGGTTCTGGCTGGAATTGGAGATCGCCAGATCAAGGTCGAAATCGAACTGAGAGTTGGGCTCACGCAGGTTGAAGAAGAACCTTGCAGCGTCAATGGGTATCTCTTCCAGCAAAGTGTTCAGCGTGATAGCCTTGCCCGAACGCTTTGACAGCTTGTAGGTCTCGCCGTTCTTTACAAGTCTTACCATCTGCATGATAACGATGTCCAGCTTCTTTTCGTCCACGCCCAGGGCAGTCATAGCCGCTTTAAGTCTGGGTATATAACCGTGGTGGTCGGCGCCGAATATATCTATCGCCTTGTCGAATTTGCGCACTGCCAGCTTGTTGTAGTGGTAAGCGATATCGGGCACGAAGTAGGTGGGTATACCATTGTCACGCACCAGCACCCTGTCCTTTTCGTCACCGAATTCGGTGGTCTTGAACCACAGCGCACCGTCCTGCTCGTAGGTGTAACCGCTGGCTTTCAGCTTGTTGATGACCTCCTGCACGGAACCGTCATTGTGCAGTGTGCTCTCCTTGAACCAGGTATCATAGCTGATGCGGTACTTTGCCAGGTCGTCGTGCAGTCCCTGTATGTTCTTGGGAAGTGCATAGTCCACCAGCGCCTTTTTGCACTCATCCTCGGGCTGTGCGGAGGCGATCATGCCGTACTCATCGAAGAAGTTCTTTGCGTGAGCGATTATATCCATGCCCAGGTATACATCATCGGGCATGGGGAAAGTCTCAGTGTCCTCGTATATCGCCTTGCAGAAGCTGTCCATGTCCATATTCTTGGACACAAGCTCCTGACCCTTGTCGCCGCATATCTGCATATAGCGCAGTCTCAGGGACTTGCCGAACTTCTCTATCTGATTGCCCGCATCGTTGATGTAGAATTCTCTCTCCACCTCGTAGCCTGCATACTCCATAACAGCCGCCAGACAGTCACCTATCGCACCGCCCCTTGCGTTGCCGATATGCATGGGTCCCGTAGGATTTGCGGAAACGAATTCGATCAGCGCCCTCTTGCCCTTGCCGAAGTCGGTCCTGCCGTACTCACTGCCGTCAGCCAGTACTGCCTTTACAACCGATTCGTACCAGCTTTTTGCATAGAAAAAGTTTATAAATCCGGGACCTGCGATCTCCACCTTTTCAAAGCAGCTGCCGATCGTATCCAGCTTGCTAACTATAGCCTCAGCTATCTTGCGGGGAGCGCTCCTGAAAGGCTTTGCGCATACCATTGCCGCATTTGTGGAAACGTCGCCGTTCTTGGGGTCGGCGGGTATCTCTATATTGAATGAAGGCACAGCCTCTGCGGGGAATACTTCCTCAGCCACCAGCTGCCCCAGTGCGTTCATCACAAGCTCCCTTGCCTGTGAAAAAGATTCTTTTATAAGATCAGTCATTTTCTTCACCTCATTTTAACTTCCAGCCGCAGTTCAAACAGTCCTATCAGCGATGAATTCACATCGACAACATAGGAAAACTCCAGCATCTTTATATCTTTATCCGAAAGGTCCTGTATATCCCTGGCTGTTACGCCCACATCAAAATTCCCGAAAAGTGTACCGTATACACAGTAATGCTTCTCGCCCAGCTTGATGACCATATTCGATGCAGCGTTCCCTCTGCGTGACATTACTACCTTATCGGGTCCTGCCAGTTCTATGGAGGTCACACAGCCTTCAAATCCGGAGGCTTCTGTCTCCTCGTACTCAACTATATAGCCGTTTTCCGTTTCCTCCAGTGTACCCCGCGTAAACACTTCGGTCTGCTCGAATACCTCTTTGTTATCGGGATCCTCGTACTGTCGGCTGACAAGACTTATATCAACTTCCTTTTTATTCAAGCAAATTATCCTTTCATTAGGTTGTCAGGCTGCATTTTTCAACAGTGCCCGAAAAACTCTCGCCCAGAAATCTCTCCACGTTCTCCGAGAAAAGCTCGACGCTGTCGGTGCAGTAGAGAGTCTGTTTTCCTGCTTCTTCGCGTTCTGCCAGCTCATCGTTGTAGGTGAGGGTCTTTACCGCGAATTTTGCAAGCTCAGCACTTGATGAGATCAGCTTCACATCGCTGCCCATTATATCGGATATCACCTCAGACAAATGGGGATAGTGTGTGCATCCGAGTATAAGGGTATCCACCTGCTCCTTCTTCATACATTCAAGGTATTCCTCAGCAAAAAAACGTGTGGCGGGATTGTCCTTGCTGACGTAGCCGTTTTCAACCAGCGGCACGAACATGGGGCAAGCCTTGCCTATTACTTTTGCGTTGGGATTTATGCTGCGTATCACCTTTACATAGCTGCCGCTGCGTATCGTAGCGCCCGTAGCGATTATACCTATCCTGCCGTTCTTTGTGGCAGCGCAGGCAGCGTGTGCCGCAGGTATCACCACACCGCTGTAGGAAGGCTCTGTCTTTCCCGAAAACTCGGGGCTGGACATTATCACCGAAGATGCAGTGCCGCAGGCGACCAGTATCATCTTGACATTATGTCTTCGCAGGAACTCCATATCCTGCGCGGTATATCCCGCGATAGTCTCCTTGCTTCGCGTGCCGTAGGGAACTCTCGCTGTGTCTCCGAGGTATACGATATCCTCATGGGGCAGCAGCTTTGCCAGCTCCTTGACGCAGGTAAGTCCGCCCACGCCCGAATCGAACACGCCTATGGGTGCATTATTCATAGTCCACTTCCGATCTGTCGAGAGCCAGCTTTATCAGCCTGTCTTCCTGATCCGCATAGCTTATGCCCTCATGCTCCATCAGCTTGGGGTACATACTTATCTTGGTATGTCCCGGCAGCGTGTTTATCTCATTGAGTATTACCTCGCCCTTGTCCGAAAGGAAGAAGTCGCATCTTGCCAGACCCGCACAGCCCATTGCCTTGAAAGCACGGACCGCAGCATCTCTTACCTTGTCTATAACTTCCTCGGATACTCTTGCGGGTATGTAGGTCTTGGAAGCAGCGTTATTGTACTTCGCATCGTAATCATAGAACTCGTTGGCAGCGGCTATCTCGCCCACTGTGGAAGCAAAGGGCTTGTCATTGCCCATGACAGCACATTCCAGCTCAATGCCCTTGATCTCCTGCTCGATAACGACCTTCTGATCGTGAGTGAAAGCAGCCTTGATGCCCGCTTTCAGCTCATCATAGTTATGCGCTTTTGATATGCCCACCGAAGAACCGCAGTTTGCGGGCTTTACATACATGGGGTAGCCCAGCTCCTTTTCCATGAGCCTGCATCTCTCTTCCAGCTCGCTCATATCGCGGTATATCATGCTGAACCACTTAGCGGTGCGTATCCCGTGAGCTTCCAGTATGGTATGGGTAACATCCTTGTCCATGCAGCAGGCAGAGGATATGAGGTCGCAGCCCACAAAGGGTATCTCAGCCATCTGGAAAATGCCCTGTATTGTTCCGTCCTCGCCGTTCTTTCCGTGCAGCACGGGGAATACAGCGTCAACCTTGACATTGGTGTAGCTGCCGTCATCTTCAAGCTGTATGAAGCCGCGGTGTACGGGATCGGGGCTGAATATGCAGGCTGTATTATCGGGATGTTCAGCCCACTTGCCGTTTTCAATGTCCTCAACACTGCCTATATATCTCAGCCAGTGACCCTTTTTGGTGATGCCGATGCATATCACCTCATAGCGGTCGGAGTTTTCACTTATGCTGCGTATAACATGAGCTGCGGAAACTACCGAGACATCATGTTCATTGGAT
>NZ_CAMHRZ010000070.1 GCF_946187255.1 uncultured Ruminococcus sp. | reverse complement strand
CAAGGCGGCGGAGGAAGACCTGTCGCTGTGTCAGTCGCTGTACAGCGGATATGAACTGGCTGTAAAGCACCGCAGCAGTGAAGACCTCAAAAAGACTGAAAAAGTCAAATACAAGGCTCTGCGCATATCGGGCAAGCTCCCCGAGGATATAAAGGCGATACTCAACGATGTCAAGGAACGCTTCAAGGCGGATATCAAGGGCGTGGCTGAGATACTTGAAGAAGCATCGGGCGCACTCAGCCTTTCAAAACAGCATCTGCGTGACAATCTGGCGGAGGCTGAGAAGCTGTTTTCCGCAATGTGCAGGCTGGAAAGGCGCGTTGAGGAAGTATCATACGATATCAAGCTGGAAAAGAACGCGGTGGATTTCAGCGACATCGAACTCATGACTAAAAATCTGCTGGTAAAGGAAACGGACAGCGGCTTTGAGCGCACCGAACTGGCAGAGGAGATACGTTCCTGCGGGATGTACCGCATCATAATGATAGACGAGTATCAGGACGTAAACGATGTGCAGGAGATAATATTCAAGGCGGTTTCGGATACCGATGACCTGGCATATATGGGGCGCAATACCTTCATCGTCGGGGATATGAAGCAGGCTATCTATGGCTTCCGTAAGACCAATCCCGAGCTTTTCCGCAGCTGTATAGATACGGCGAGAGATACCGCTTATTCCGACAGGCTGGAGCATATCAGCCTGCAAAAGAATTTCCGCAGCAGGAAAGAGGTAATAGGATTATCGAACTTCATCTTTGAAACACTGATGAGCCGCGGATGCGGTCAGGTGGATTATAACGACGATGAAAGGCTGGAGGCAGGGGCTGCCTATACCGACAGGAGCTGTCCCGCAGAAGTGATGCTGGTGGATGTGCCCGACGGCAGCGGAAAAGATATCCCCGAGGAATTTATCCGCACCGCACAGAGGATCAAGCAGATGCTGGACAGCGGGGAACCTGTATGCGACAAGGGCAGGGACAGACCCTGCAGGCAGTCGGACTTCTGTGTACTGGTGAATACCAACGACAATATCAGACAGGTGACGGATGCGCTTTCCGCCGCAGGGCTGAGGGCTTACTGCGAGGACACCGACGGCTACATACGTTCGCGTGAGATATCTCTGGCACTGGATATACTTCGTTCGGTGGATAACCCCATGAACGATATCGCACTTGCCGCTGTAATGATGTCGCCCGTCATGGGCTTCACCCCAGATGAAATGACGCAGGTGAGACTGAGATGCAGAGTAAAGGACAGCAAAAAGCTGAACCATATCTATCAGGTGCTTAGCGGTGCCGCAAGAGAACCGGATACCGATGTGAGCTATGCAAACTATATCGATATGGGCAGTCCCGTGCTCCAGGAGAAATGTAGCAATGCATTCAGACTTATAGGCTCGCTTCGCTACTGCTCCATGAGCATGAGCCTTGCAAAGCTGATAAGGCGCATATTCGATGTCACCGACCTTATGGGCATGACCTCGCTGTATCTCGATTCTGCGAAAAAGCGGGCTAATCTTCGTTTGCTGCTGCAATATGCAGGGGAATACGAGCAGAGCGGCAACGAGGGAGTTACGGGATTTCTGCGTTTCATCGACTCGGTATCGGGGAACGACAAGGCTTTCAGGAACGCATCCACTGTCACAGCCGGCGGAGACTCCGTCAATGTAAAGACCTATCATAAGTCAAAGGGACTGGAATATCCCTTTGTTTTCCTGTGTACCCTATCCAAAAAGCTGGTAAGGGAGGATGCCCGCGCTGACAGTATCAGACTGCACAAATCTCTCGGCTGTGCCTTTGAGATGAAGGACCGCAGGCTGAATGTTAAGCGTGTGAATCTCTATCATGAGTACCTTTCCGATGTGCTGGAAAAAGAGCAGAAGAGCGAGAAAATGCGACTGTTCTACGTGGGCTGCACCCGCGCAAAGGAAAAGCTGGTGCTGGTGTGCTCGAATGAGAAAACGGGACATACCACCCATGACAAGCTGCAGGCGCATCTGAGGGATGCGGTAAAGAACTCGGCGGGATACGAAAGGATACCTGCGGAGCTGACTGCCGATCAGAGCAGTATGCTGGACTGGACGGTGATGAGCCTTGCAAAGCTGCCCGAAAGGGACGGGCTGGAAGACTGGCTTGGTATGGCATTGGATACGGTGCCTGTTTCGGCAGCGGGCGGCAGAGTGGTACTCAGCTATACCGCTGATGAGGGCAGGGATGAAGCGGTGCTGACGGAGAAAACGGAAGTACACACTTCAAGGGCAGCCGCCGACCCCGCAATAGTGGGGGCTCTGCGTAAAAAGTACGATTTTGTGTACAATAGACAGGAAAGCTCACTGCCCGCAAAGCTGACAGTTACGGAGATAGTTTCGGCTGAAAAGGCAAAGCTGCTGGGGGCGGAGGATCCCGAATTCTTCCCGAACCTGCCGAGACTCTCAGACGAGCTGGACAAGCTGACCGCCGCTGAGAGGGGAACCTATACCCATAAATTCATGGAGCTGGCAGACTATGAAAAAGCCCGCGTGAGCGTAAAGGATGAGCTGGCGCGGCTGAAAAGTTCAGGCGCCATGACCGAGCGTGAGGCAAAGGGCGTGTATGTCAACAGGCTGGAGGACTTCGTAAAGAATGACCTTTTTGCAAGGATGATGGCATCGAAGGATCTTCGGCGCGAGCAGAAATTCCTGACTTCGGTAAAGGATCTTCACCTGGCTGAGGAGCTGAGGGAGTATACCACCGAAAACGGATTTATACAGGGCATCGCGGACTGCATATTCAGAGAGGATGACGGCTGGGTGCTGGTGGATTACAAGACAGACAACTTTCAGAGCACCGACGATATGAAAAAGTACAGCACACAGCTGATGCTCTATAAAGCGGCGTTTGAACTGCTCCTGGGCGAAAGAGTCAAGAGCAGCTACATCTATTCCTTCCGCCTTGGCGAGGGGCTGGAGATAGAACTCTGACAATAACAGCTATATCCCGATATGTCAGTATCGGGATATATTTTTGTTGATTTTATCGGCGTACTGTGTTATAATAAGAAAAATGACAAGAAATGAGGTGCAGTCATGCTTTCTATGATAAAAGCGAATACGCAGGACATTGAAAAAGAATACCTGTTTCAAAGGGATATCCCCGAGGACGAGAACGGTTTTCTCAACGAGTGGCATAACTGTACCTTTGAGGATTTCAGGGCGGTCATACTGCCGAAGATGATGGCAAATTCCATCGGTGAACAGCTTCCCGACGGCTATGTTCCGCAGACCTTTTATTTTGTCTGGGAGGACGATGCTATCGTCGGTCAGGTGCATATCAGGCATTATCTCTGCGAGAGCCTTGTAAACGGTTCGGGGCATATCGGCTATTACATAGCCCCCGGATTTCGCGGCAGAGGTCTGGGGACGAAGATGCTGGCGCTGGCGGTGAGGAAAGCATCGAAGATAGTCCCCGAGGACGAGATATACTTGCAGGTAAACAAGGATAATCCCGCATCGCTGAAATGTATGCTCAACAACGGCGGGTACATACACCATGAGGACGGTATCCATTACCTGGTGAGGATAAAAAAGCTGAGGGAGGGCGACTATGGCGATAAGGACTAAAAACCGCCGTCACATCTCTGTTGAGGGCAGTGAGTATATATGGTATGTTCTGCCCGAAAAGGAGGGCGGCTGGCATATCCTGCATATATGTGATACGGACAAGACACTGCGCATAAGAGTACCGCTCAGTCCCGACCCTGTGTACGGAAGGATAAAGGTGCCCTTTTGTTATGTTTCCTGTGACTGTGACAGATTTCATCAGGGGATATTCCTGCTTCCCTCTGAGGTCGGCGGACAGGTAACGCCCTCTGTTGTGGCGGATATACTGAAAGGACTGGCGGCGGACAGTTTTGAAACATCGGACTACGGCGAGCTTAAAGAGAAGAACGAAGACCTTTGGCTATTTGATATGATATTCTGACGGAGAACACTATGGAAGTAATTAAAAACAAGCTGGAAAAAATACTGCTTAAAGCAACCAAGCCCGCCCGCTATATCGGCGGAGAGATAGGCAGTGTCATAAAGGACAGGGATAAGGTGGATGTGCGCTTTGCGTTCTGCTTTCCCGATACCTACGATGTGGGTATGTCGCACCTGGGCATGAAGATACTCTACGGGCTTAAAAACAATGTGCCCAACTGGTGGTGCGAGCGCGTTTTCATGCCGGAAAAGGACTTTGAAGCACTCATGCGAGAGAACGATATCCCGCTTTACGGGCTGGAGAGCCTTGACCCCATAAAGGATTTCGATTTTATCGGTTTTACGTTGCAGTACGAATTATCGTACAATAACGTTCTGCAAATGCTGGACCTGGCGGGACTGCCTGTGCTTGCAAAGGAACGCACAGCGCTTACGCCTCTTGTGGTGGGCGGAGGTCCCTGCGTGTGCAACCCCGAACCCATGTCGGATTTCTTTGATCTTTTCATACTGGGTGAGGGCGAAGAGGTCAATCTGGAACTGCTGCGGCTTTATGAGAAAATGAAGCCCTCAAACCCCACAAAGGAAGAATTCCTGCGGGAAGCAGCGAAGATAGAGGGCATATATGTACCAAGCTTTTATGATGTGGAATACAACGAGGACGGCACGGTGAAGAGCATAACCCCGAACGTGCCCGAAGCCCCCGCGCGTATAAAAAAGCGTATCATAGCCGATTTTGACAAGGTATACTATCCCGACAGCTTTGTCGTGCCTTTCAGCGAGATAGTACACGACCGTTCTGTGGTGGAGGTGCTGAGGGGATGTATAAGAGGCTGCCGTTTCTGTCAGGCAGGATTCATATACCGTCCTTTCCGTGAGAAGAATATCGATACTATCAAAAATGAGACAAAGTCTCTCTGCGAACAGACGGGCTATGAGGAAGTGTCGCTGTCATCACTTTCCACCAGCGACCACACCAGGATAAACGAACTGCTGTTAAGTCTTTCGGAGTACACCGACGGTGAGAACGTCAATCTGGCACTGCCCTCACTGCGTCTTGACAGCTTCAATGAGGAACTGCTGGAAAGGATACAAGCTGTACGAAAAAGCGGACTTACTTTCGCCCCCGAAGCGGGAACACAGCGCCTGCGTGATGTAATAAACAAGAATATCACCGAAGACGAGATAATCTCCACCTGCAAAATGGCATTTGAGTGGGGTTATACACAGGTGAAGCTGTATTTCATGATGGGTCAGCCCACCGAAACGGACGACGATATTCGCGGAATAGCCGAACTTTCGGACAAGATACTGCAGCTGTACTACGACACACCAAAGGAAAAACGCGGGCGTTCGGTGCAGATAGCGGTATCCACCGCCACCTTTGTTCCCAAGCCCTTTACGCCCTTTGAGTTTGAACCGCAGGCGACCGAAGCGGAGATAAAGCACAAGCAGGATATACTGAAATCCGCCGTCACCAGCAAGAAGATAAGGCTGAGTCTGCACTATTCAAATACATCCGTACTGGAAGCGGTGCTGGCTAGGGGCGACAGGCGCATATCAAAGGTTATATATACTGCGTGGAAAAAAGGGTGTTATATGGACAGCTGGGACGAGCATTTCAAGTTTGACAAATGGCTGGAGGCTTTTGAAGAAAACGGCATAGATACCGCATTCTACGCCAACAGGACCCGCAGCTACGATGAAGTGGCTCCCTGGTCGCATCTTGACTATCTTGTATCCCATGAGTTTCTTGTGCGCGAGAACAAAAAGGCGCATCTTGCGCAGACAACAAGGAACTGTAAGGAAGGCTGTTCGGGCTGCGGCATAAAGCCCGAGTGCGGAGGTGTTTATTGTGGCGGAAAAAAGACTTCAACCTAAAAATGTGGATCTCCGTCCCGACAGGTATGACAGGCGGGTGGTTTACGAAAAATGCGGCAGAGCAAAGTATATCTCCCACCTTGACCTCATGCGGGCGATGCAGAGGGCGATAAAGCGGGCAAAGCTGCCTATATGGTATACCCAGGGCTTCAACCCTCATATCTATATAATGTTCCCGCTGACACTGTCTCTTGGCTTTGAAAGCAGAGTGGAGATCATGGATTTTGCGCTTCTTGAAGATATCCCAAATGAAGAAGTGAGGGAAAGGCTGGACGCACAGATGCCCGAAGGCATGAGGATAGTCAGCTGTGCCGCGCCCGTACACAGCCACACCGAGATCACTCATGCGGATTACAGCGTTCGCATATCCTCCGATGAAACTCCCGCGAAAATGGCGGAGCTTTTTGAGGATTTTATGGGCAGGGAAGTCATCGAGATACAGAAACGTACAAAAAAAGGTACTTATAAACCCGTCGATATCAAGCCGTCCCTGGATGTAAGGGGCGTGTCTTATGATGATAAGTATCTTTCGCTGGAAATGCGGCTGCCCGCAGGCGGCGGCTTCAACCTCAACGCAAATGTGGCAGCGGAGGCATTTCTTGATATGTACGGATTGAAAGCCGATGAGATTTGTGTAGAACGCACAAAAATCCTTTTGGAAAACGGTGAAGATTTCTGCTAGGGAATACTTGAAAAATCATAGGTTATGTGGTATAATATCTAAGCATTTGAATTACCGTCGGTATCCCCGACGAGAGTTAATGCCAGCCAAAAGGCACGACATTAAAGAGACGGTCCTCTGACTGCACAGATAACGGCAGCGTATGAACGTCCGGAAAATCAAAGGAGGAATTTAAAGTGGACGCTTTAAAGCAGATCGCACAGGCAAGCATGAAGAAGGATGCACCCGTAGTTAACGTAGGTGATACCGTAAAGGTACACGTACAGATCACCGAGGGTGACAAGTCCAGAATACAGGTATTTGAGGGTACTGTTATCGCCAAGAAGCACGGCGGCATCAGCGAGACCTTCACTGTAAGAAGAGTGGCACACGGCTGCGGTATCGAGAGAGTATTCCCCGTACATTCACCTGCTGTTGCAAAGGTAGAGGTAGTAAGAAGCGGTAAAGTCCGCAGAGCTAAGCTGTACTATCTCCGTGACAGAGTTGGTAAGGCAGCTAAGGTCAAGGAAGCAAGATAATTCATCCTGTAAGAAAGAGTCGGCTTATGTCGGCTCTTTTTATTTATAAAAAGGTTAACAATGTGCGTACAAATACATTTTTTTTGAAAAAGCCCTTGTAATTTTCGGTTTGATTTGTTATAATATAATGTATATGGGGATTTTGTATCCATAAAGAAAAGAGGTAACAGATCATGAGTGATATTAATGACAAGATCAAGGAAGAAGAAACAAACGAAGGCGTTGATATCGCAGAGAATACGACAGAGGACAAGTCTGCGGAGGCTAAGGTGAGCGAGGAGGATATCAAAACGGCAAGCGATGCCGCTCCCGATGATATCAAGGAACATGAGCCGTTTAATCTGAAGAACGAGCTGCTGGAATGGGCAGAGTCCTTCGTGTTTGCGATGCTGATAGTTCAGCTGGTGTTTATATTCATATTCAGGATAGTTATGGTGGACGGTAGCTCCATGAACAATACCCTTGTAGATCAGGACAGGCTCATAATGAAGCACGTCAATTATACTCCCGAACGGGATGATATCGTGGTCATCAACAGCTCTGTGGCGGATAAGATACTTATCAAGCGCGTTATCGGCGTTGAGGGCGATGTGGTGCATATCAATTATAACGAGAACCATGTATATGTCAACGGTGAGGTCATCTCCAACGATCATATCAAGGAGATAATGCGCGATGACGGCTATTTCAGCCCGATGTGGTGTGTTGCACCCGGTGAGTATGAATATGAGGTGCCTGAGGATACGGTATTCGTCATGGGCGATAACCGCAATGACTCTAAGGACAGCAGAACGATAGGATACGTTCCTGAGGATGAGATCATGGGCAAGGCGGTGTTCAGGATATATCCTCTGAATAAGATCGGCAAGATCAGCTGACCATGAGGGGCTTGTTGTCGCGGGTGAGGGAACATTCCCGTGATATCCTGGACAGTGCGTCAGGCTTTTTGACTGCGGTGCTGGCGGTGCTGCTGGTGTTCACCTTTCTGGTCAACGGTGTCAGAGTTGACGGCGTTTCTATGGAGGACACACTGTACGACCGTGACAGGCTGCTGTCAGTGGGATTGTTCTACCATCCCAAAGAGGGGGATATAGTTATCTGTGACAGCACCGCACTGGACAAGCTGATAGTAAAGCGTGTCATAGCTGTCGAAGGGCAGATAGTTACGATCAACTATAATACGCATACCGTAGCTGTTGACGGAAAGGTCATCAAAGAGGACTATATCAAGTATCATGCGCTGAACAATATGTGCAGGTATGATATGGATTATTACGACGATAACAGGAAGCTGTTTGAATATATCGTGCCCGAGAACTGCGTGTTCCTGATGGGGGACAACCGTGACCATTCACAGGACAGCAGAGCTTTCGGCATGGTGAAAGAGGACGAGATCATCGGCAAGGTGATCTGGAGGTTCCATTCACAGCGTGCAAAGATAGGTAAGGTAAAGTAAGTGAAAGGAGGCGGTTCGTGTGAGTGAGGCTGCAAAGGTACAGTGGTTTCCGGGTCACATGGCAAAAACACGGCGCATCATGGCATCAAACCTTAAACTGGTGGATGCGGTGGTGGAGATCACGGATGCGAGGATACCGTTTTCGAGCCGCAATCCCGAGATAAAGAAGATATGCGGCAGCAAGCCGAGGATGGTGCTGCTGAACAAGGCTGATTCCGCTGACCCCGATGTGACTTCCATGTGGATAGAGAGCTATAAAAGGCAGGGGATACCCGCACTGGCGACTGACTGCCGCAGCGGCAGGAACGTTAATAAATTCTATCCCGTATTGAAGGAACTGCTGGCTGAACAGATAGCCAGATGGGACACAAAGGGCATGACGGGCAGACCCATAAGGATAATGATCGTGGGGATACCCAATGTGGGCAAATCCTCGTTTATAAACAGGCTGGCGGGCGCAAAGCTGGCAAAGGTCGAGGACAGACCCGGTGTTACTCGCGGCAAGCAGTGGGTGGCTCTCGAAGAGGGCTTTGAGCTGCTGGATATGCCGGGAGTTCTGTGGCCTAAGTTCGATGATAAGCTGGTGGGCGAAAGGCTGGCATTTACGGGTGCTGTCAAGGATGTTATACTGGATACCGAATATCTCGCGTGCAGACTGCTGGAGTATCTCAATGAGAACTACCCCGAGCTTCTCACCGAGCGCTACGGGATATCTCTTGATGATCTGCCCGAACCGATGGATGAGATGCAGGGCTGCGTCAAGGGGTATGAGATACTTGAACGTGTGGGCAGGAAGCGCGGCTTCCTCATATCGGGCGGCGAGATAAATACCGAACGTGCCGCAGGCACTGTGCTGGATGAATTTCGCGGCGGCAAGCTTGGCAGGCTATCGCTGGAAAGACCGAAGGGGTGAGATCAGTGACACTCAGTGAATTTGATAACACCTATCGCGATAAGTATAATGTAGTCTGCGGATGCGATGAAGCAGGCAGAGGACCGCTGGCAGGCGATGTATTTGCGGCGGCGGTGATATTCGATAAGGATACAGTGATAGAGGGCATCAACGACAGCAAAAAGCTGACGGCCAAAAAGCGTGAGGAGCTTTTTGACGAGATAGTTGACAAGGCGCTGGATTTTTCCATTCAGTGCGCCACCGTCAAGGAGATAGAGGATATCAATATCCTGAACTGCGCTATGCTCGCCATGAAGCGTTCTGTGGAAGCCATGAAGCTGAAGCCCGATGTCTGTCTTATTGACGGCAACAAGACTCCGAAGCTGGAATGTGATGCCATAGCGGTGGTAAAGGGCGATGCCCAGTCTCAGGCGATAGCGGCGGCTTCCATACTTGCCAAGGTCGCAAGGGACAGGTATATGCTGGAAATGGCCAAGAAGTATCCCGAATGGCAGTTTGAAAAGCATAAGGGCTACGGGACGAAGCTGCACTATCAGATGATAGATCAGTACGGCGAAAGCCCGATACACCGCCCCTCGTTTTTGAAAAAATACTATGCTAAACGAGCAGACAAGCCGTAGCATCGGGGATATAGGTGAGGACTATGTCTGCCGCCATCTTTCGGAGAACGGCTATGAGATACTGTGCCGCAACTATACGATCAAAGGCGGAGAGATAGATATTATCGCCCGCAAGGAAAATGTGGTCGCATTCGTCGAGGTGAAGACCCGCAAGACCAATGCTTTCACCAGCGGAGAATCCGCACTGTCGTATACCAAAAAGAAAAGGCTGCTGATGACAGCCAATAATTATCTGCATAAAAACAAGATCAAGGCATTTTGCAGGTTTGATCTTGCTGTCATACATCATATCAACGGCAGAGTGGTATACTTCAGGTATTACCGTTCTGCGTTCAATGCAAGCATCAAGTGAAAAATCCCGATAAAGGGTAATATAATAGAAGGGTTGTTGTTTTATGTTTTACAGAAGTACAAGAAACAGTGATGTAAATGTTACATCCGCACAGGCTATCGCACAGGGCATCTCCGAGGACGGCGGTCTGTTCGTTCCTTCCGAGATACCTTCGATCTCTATGGAGGATATAAAGAAGCTGGGTGATATGACCTACGCTGAAAGAGCGTTTTTCGTATTCTCGAAGTTCCTCACCGATTATACCGAAGCTGAGATACGCTACTGTGTAGAGGGCGCTTACAATACCAGGAACTTTGATACCGATAATATAGCAGAGCTTGCACACCTGTTTGACGGTACCTATATGCTCGAACTCTGGCACGGTCCTACCTGTGCATTCAAGGATATGGCACTGCAGATACTTCCTTATCTGCTGACAACAGCGACCAAGAAGATAAACCTGGACAAGAAGGTAGTTATACTTGTGGCTACTTCGGGCGATACCGGCAAGGCAGCACTGGAGGGCTTCAAGGATGTTCCCGGTACAGAGATACTGGTATTCTATCCCGATAACGGCGTTTCCGCAATGCAGAAGAAGCAGATGACCACTCAGGAGGGTCAGAACGTGGGCGTGTGCGCTATCAAGGGCAACTTTGACGATGCACAGAACGGCGTTAAGGCTATATTCACCAATAAGGAGATCGGTGAGAAGCTGGCAGAGAACGGCATGATGTTCTCCTCTGCAAACTCCATCAACTGGGGCAGACTTGCACCGCAGATAATCTACTATGTATCCAGCTACGCACAGCTGCTGAAAGACGGCGAGATCAATGAGGGCGACAAGATCAATATCGTTGTTCCCACAGGCAACTTCGGCAATATCCTGGCAGGCTACTATGCAAAGAAGATGGGTATCCCCGTAAACAAGCTGATCTGCGCTTCCAACTCCAACAATGTACTTACCGATTTCATCAAGACAGGCGTATACGACAGGAACAGACAGTTCTATGCAACTATATCGCCTTCTATGGATATACTCATATCCTCCAACCTTGAAAGACTGCTGTATCATCTCTGCGGCGAGAACGACGCTCAGATCAGAGAGTGGTTCGGCAAGCTGGCGAGCGAAGGCAGATATGAGGTAACAGACGCAGTCAAGGCTGTGCTTGCAGAGGAATTCTATGCAGGCTGCTGCGACGATGCCAAGACAAAGGCTACTATCAAGGAGTATTACGATAAGTATTCCTACACCTGCGATACTCATACCGCAGTTGCAGTATCGGTATACGAGGAGTATGTAAAGGCAACAGGCGACAAGACCAAGACAGTCATCGCTTCCACCGCAAGCCCCTATAAGTTCTCGGGCTCCGTACTCAGCGCACTGGGCAAGGATACTGGCAGCGACGAGTTCACTCTCGTTGAGGAACTGGGTGAGGCATCGGGTATGCCTGTTCCCGCTTCTCTTGCATCCCTTAAGAACAAGGAGGTACGCTTCTCCGAAGTTATCGCAAAGGACGAGATGAAGGACTTTGTATTCAGAGCACTGAACGTAAAGTGATATAAACAAGCGGCAGTGAGCTTTTCCGTGCTATGCCCGCATAACGGATGATATATTCATCAGCGGGGACGGTGCGGATGAAAAGATATGTCATAAAATGTATGTACCGCCCGTAATGGGCGGTGCTGTTTGTCAGAGGATATTTGTCAGTGACAGCCGTCACATGGCTTGAAGGTCTTACAGACTGTTTCATCACAGCAGTTGGGGTCAGTGCAGGTGCCGCACACCTGTATCCTGCCTGCGGTACATTCGCAGCCGTTCTGATTGTGGACACAGTTCTCCACATCACAGTGTATTCCGCAGATCTTTTCCTTTTCCATGAGGATCACTCCTTTTCGTTTTGTAAGGGTAGTATCTGCTGAAAGCATCACATTATGAGCGGAAATATTTTCCTTTTTTGGAGGCTGTATGAGATTATTTACAATAGCTGATCTTCACCTGTCATTCGGCACGAACAAACCTATGGATATTTTCGGCGGGTGGGATGACCATGTCAACCGTCTTGAAAAAAACTGGCAGGATAAGGTCGCTCCCGAAGATGTTGTGGTGCTTCCGGGAGATCTTTCATGGGGCATGGACCTTAAACAGGCGGAGAAGGATTTTGCGTTCCTCAACAGCCTGAACGGTACTAAGATAATATCCAAGGGCAACCACGATTACTGGTGGGACACCCTTGCGAAAATGCAGCGCTTTTTTGATGAGCACGGCTTTGATACGATACATCTGCTGCAAAATAATCACTACGCCTTTGGCGATATCGGTATCTGCGGCACCCGCGGCTGGGTGAATGACAATTCCGAGCCCGCAAGTGCAAAGGTTATAGCAAGGGAAGCCATAAGGCTTGATATGTCGATACAGTCGGCTGAAAAGGCAGGACTGAGACCTGTGGTCTTCCTGCATTATCCGCCAGTTTACGGCGATAGCAGGAACCTGGAGATACTCGATGTGCTTTATAAGCATAAGGTGCGGAAGGTATTCTACGGGCATCTCCACGGGAAGTCTCACGGGTATGCCGTCAACGGGATTTACGACGGTATCGAATACCGATTGATATCAAGTGATTTTTTGCATTTTGACCCATTGGATATTACCCAAATTGTGCAAAGTGACAATTTATAAAAAAACACTGGAAATACAGGGAAAAGTATGCTATAATATTAAAGATATATTTTAATTTGGAGGAATTCTAAAATGAGTTTAAAGGCTACAAATAACGTAGGTACAAACAGCTATGAGCTGGAGATCGAGATCCCCGCAAAGGACTTTGAAGACGCTCTGCAGAAGGCTTACCTGAAGGCAAGAAAGAACATCGCAATGCCCGGTTTCCGTAAGGGCAAGGCTCCCCGTAAGCTGATCGAGAAGGAGTACGGCGCTGAGGTATTCTATGAGGATGCTATAAATCTGCTGTACGCTCCTGTTATCAACGGCGCTATCGATGAGTCCGGTCTTGAGCTGGTATGCGCTCCCGAGGTTGAGGTTTCCGAGATCAACAAGGAGAACGGCGTTAAGCTGAAGGCTAAGTGTACCACAAAGCCCGAGGTCGAGGTTAAGGACTATAAGGGTATAGAAGTAGAAAAAGTTGTCAATGCTGTAACTGACGAGGATGTTCAGAAGAAGCTTGACGAGCTGAGAGAAAAGAATGTCCGCATCATCACTGTTGATGACAGAGCTGCTGAGATGGGCGATACTGTAAAGATCGACTTCGAGGGCTTCAAGGACGATGTTGCTTTTGACGGCGGCAAGGCTGAGGACTTTGATCTGGAGCTGGGCAGCGGTCAGTTCATTCCCGGTTTTGAGGAGCAGATCGTTGG
>NZ_CAMHRZ010000069.1 GCF_946187255.1 uncultured Ruminococcus sp. | reverse complement strand
CTGGCAAGATCGGGCGCTGTTGACTGTATCGTTATCGACTCCGTTGCGGCAATGGTAACAAAGGCTGAGATCGACGGCGAGATGGGCGACACCCATGTGGGTCAGCTGGCAAGACTTATGTCACAGGCTATGAGAAAGCTGACAGGTGTTATATCCAAATCCAATACCGCTTGTGTATTCATCAATCAGGTGCGTGAAAAGATCGGCGTTATGTACGGCAATCCTGAGACTACTCCCGGCGGAAGAGCGCTGAAGTTCTACGCTTCGGTGCGTATCGAAGTAAGGCGCGGCGAGCAGCTGAAGGACGGCGGCGAGGTAGTGGGCAACCGCACACGCTGCAAGGTGGTAAAGAACAAGGTGGCACCTCCGTTCAAGGAGTGCGAGTTTGATATCATGTACGGCAAGGGCGTTTCCCGTGTGGGCGAAGTACTTGACGCGGCAGTCGATCTGGGCATTGCCAAGAAGGGCGGCGCATGGTTCAGCTACAATGATGTCAAGCTGGGTCAGGGCAGAGATAATTCCAAGCAGTTCCTGCTGGATCACCCTGATATAATGGGCGAGATAGAGGCACAGATCAAGGAAGCAAATCTGGCACTGCTGGCTGAGGCTTCACTGAAAAAGGATAAGAAGTCCAAGCTAGAGGAAAAGGCTAATGCAGGTGCGGGCGTTGCTGCTGATGACAGTGACGATGATATAGCAGATGCTTCGGCAGACGACAATTTTGAGGAATTCGCGCCCGTAGATATCGAGCTTCTCGGAGACTGATAGATGTTAAAGATCACCAACGTTTCCCTCTACAAAGGGGCGACCTACATGATCGAGTTTGAGGACAGGGACGCTGAGTTCCTCAACCGTGAGATCGTCAGCAGATTTAATTTAAAGGCAGGCATCACCCTGCCTTTGTCTGCGTGGGAGGATATCAAGGCGGAGGAGGAGTACCGCAAGGCAAGGGAGCGGGCGCTCTATCTGCTGGATGTCCGCGATTATTCGTACATCGAGCTTTTCCGCAAGCTGGAAAAGAATTACAGCGAGGATACCTGTTACCGCGTGGCGGATAAAATGGTCGAACTGGGAGCCATCAATGACAGGCGTTATGCGGCGGGGCTGGCAAGGCATTATGTGGAAGTCAAGGGCTTCGGAAAAAGCAGGGCGTTCCGCGAACTGAGAAATAGGGGGCTCACGAGCGAAGTGGTGAAAGCCGCGCTGGAGGTCTATGAAGAGGACGAGGATGTCACATGGTATGACAGACTGAGGGCGCTGGTGGAGAAAAAGTATATCCGTTATCTTGACGATGAAAAGGGTGTAATTAAAGTTAAAAATGCGCTGGTGCGGTATGGTTACAGTTACGACCTAATACGCGATGTGCTGCGCGATATTGCGGAAGAATACGGCGAGGAGGAATAGTTTTGCAGAAGATAAAGTACAATGAGGAGCAGGAAGCCTTTGAGATAGAGTATGAACTCTGGGGCAGATCGGTCACGGTGCTGCTTTATATGGAAGAGCAGGAAGAGATCATGGAAAACCTATCCGAGATAGCCGACAAGCTGGGCAAGCTGGATCGCAACAAGAAGCGCATCGCTGAGGTGATAAAGCGCGACGGCAGGTATGACAAGAAGAAATTCCCCCTGCTTACGATAGCCGAGCTGGAGGAGAAAATGGAGATCGAGAGCGCATTTGTGGATATGGACGAAGACGGCGTGGTGCTGGGTGCAACTGTCGTGTGCGAAAACGGCGCACTGGGAGAGGGAGTCATCGTTGAGATACTCTCCGACGGCTCACTGGAGATATCGTCAGAGGGCAAGCTGATCTGAATAAAAATATCAAGGCGGCGGGATAGTCCCTGCCGCCTTTTTTGTGTGATTGTTATCCTTTAAGATCGCCGTCAAATATATAACCTATGATAAACCGCTTTTCACGGTAAGCCTCCGCGATATCCGACATCGACCGCGCTGCCGTATCTCCGCCGTAAAGATTGTATACCATGAACCTGCCCGCTCTCCAGCGGTAAGCCACAGTGTGAAGTCCGCCGCTGAAAAAATCATGCCCGTGCAGTTTTGCAGTGGAGCGCTTGTTGTTCCAGAAGGATATTATCCCACAGGAAGCCCGCGAAGTCCGCGCCCGTTTTGCGAATTCCTCGCCGCTGCGGAAGGAGCGGTAGGTCATGCCGTGCTTGTCGAAGAAATACCATAGCTTTTTCGGTGCCGTGCCCCAGTAGCCGTTAGGGAAGAGATAATGCATACGGTTCAGTTCAAATTCAAACACCACTTGGGGGAAGCTGATATCTATGCCCAGCATGGCGGCGCAGTTGTAGCAGGCGATGAGCTCGCAGCCGTTCCAGCTGAGAGGGTAGGTGCCGTAACGCATATCACACAGGGGAGAAGTCCGCTGCCCGTGAAGCAGTTTGTGATTGCAGGCAGAGAACACGCTGCTGTTGTGCTCAAAGTTTTCCAAAGTACGGCTGCTGCGTTTTTTTTCGGGAGAGATACCCGCCCGCAGACTGCCGAGATCATCCGCTGAGATAAGCCAGTTTTTCATATCAGCACCTCCTGAGAATAATATAGCATATTTCGTGGGAAAAGTAAAGGTCCTAACGCCGGACGGGCGGTCACGTCACAAGCGTTGTTATGGGGCGGAGATAGTGTAAGCTACCGAGAAGCAAACAAAGGCAAAAATCAACGTAAGTGACGTACAAAGCTTTTGATCAAGCTTTTCACGAAAAGCTTGCGGGAAGTTTGAGGGGCGGAGTCCCTCAATCACCGAAGTGCGAAACCAAAATGCACAGCAATCTATAAGAGAAAACAAAGCTTCATTCGATAAGAACAATAAACTTACGCCCAAATCAGCGCGGGCGGTCACAAACAAACCGCGTCTGCAAAAGCACGATACCCCCACAAACCTACTTGCGTGAGACACCGCCCGCGCCGAGATCAACGGCGCAAGCTCGTTGATCTCTCGACACGCCAAAGGCGGGGCGACCCTGTCCCCGCAGTCCCTCACAAGAAAACGGCAGTATGGTTTTGTGGCAGGAAATCCTGCCGCTTTACCTATCACCGATGACCCTGCTTTTTCCGTAAGGGACAGCTGACCGACCGCGCGGCAATGTATTTACGCGGAAAGAAAGAGCGTTGACGGACGTTTGTCTACACTCATGGGTTTGTTTTGTGTGCTTGTTTGCTATCGCGAAATATAGCTGCTGTGATGCCCTTCACCAACCCTGTCTCACTCCCTCAACTCTACCAACCGTAGGTTGACGCGCTCATGATGCTGATGTATAATATCATTAAGGTCAGAGAACAAAAAGGAGATGATATTATGGATCAGACCAAAACAGGAGCGCTTATCCGCTCATTGAGGATAAAGAATGAACTCACCCAGAAACAGCTGGCTGAACGACTGAACGTCAGCGATAAGGCGGTGTCAAAATGGGAGTGCGGAAACGGATGTCCCGATATCTCCATGCTTACAGAGCTGGCGGATATCTTCGGGACAGATGTGCGCACTCTGCTCACGGGTGAAGCCGATATTAAGGAAAGTGAGGTGGGGAATATGAAAAAGCTGAGATTTTATGTCTGCGGCAGCTGCGGGAATATCATCACCGCAACTTCCGATGCCGCCGTCACCTGCTGCGGCAGCAGGCTCACAGCCATTGACCCGCGAAAGGCAGAGGATAACGAGAAGCTCAAAACAGAGATCATCGACGGGGAGATACTCGTCACTTCCGACCATGAGATGACAAAGGAGCATTATATATCCTTCGTGGCGTATCAGTCCGAGAATACCTTCATGATGTTCAAACAGTATCCCGAATGGGCTATGCAGGCAAGACTTCCGCTGTTTCGCTCAGGGAGGCTGGTATGGTACTGCAATGACTGCGGCTTGCTCTGGCAGAAGATATAATGAAAAGCGCTCACGGAAGAACTGTGAGCGCTTTGTTTTACTTTGTGATACGGATATTGGTGACAGCAGTCTGATCACCCGTTATCGCGGCGTAGATAGTCCCGCGGACATCGTGAAGCTCTGCTGAGAATTTGATAATAATGCCCGAATTTTCGGTGTACATATTTATCTTGTTGTCCTTGTATTCAAAGGTGACGGTGCAGTCATAGCCCTCTTTGTTTGTCAGTTTCCACTCGTCCCAGCCCTTGAAATCGTTGCTTTTTTCTGTCAGTGCCTCCACTTTGCAGTCATCGTCACAGCTCCAGCTCTCGCCGTCTATCCTCATGAATGCCAGATCGCGGTAATTCTTGCCTTTCACCTTTCCGTCATCGGATGTGAATATATCGATGTATGGGCAGTGCCATACCAGTCTTGCGTTGGGCAGTGATCTTGTGCGGAAGCTGATCTTCATGCCGTCTGTTATAGCTATTCCGTTGGAAGCATCAGTGCGGTAGCCGTCTATCTGTACGTTCGGGATGTCTCCGTAAGGCACGTTGATGTAGCTGACTTCCTCAGCTATTCTGGGTATATAATTGGTCGGAGTTATTTCCTCCGATCTTTCTATCCTGACATTGCTTATCCTGCAATGCTCTCCCGTAAGCCCGATGTATACAAACCTTGAACTGTCGGGAAGAGCCGTTATAGTCTCTGTAGTATGTGAATTGCCTATGATCCTTACCAGCACATGATCCTTGATCTTTATGGCTTCTATCTTGTATTCATTGGGGCTGTTCAGCTCCTTCGAAGCCTTTTTAACGGATATAGTCTCCATCTTGCGGGCACCCGCAGTCACGGTTTTGCCGTTAAAGCCTATCTCACCGAATTCAAAAAAGCTGAGATCAATGATCCTCTTATTATCGGTATGCACTCTCGCGTCCAGCGAATCGAAAAGCACTATGGACGGTGCAGGCTCGCCGCCTTCGGGTCTTACTTCCATATATATGGTAGTCATAAAAGGCGTTATGGATATGCCCTCAGATACCACGCTCCTGTGTCTGCCTATTATCAGTTCGCTCTTTCCAGAAAGCTCCTTGATCTCCTCCCGCTCCTTCATGGTATACTCGGTGTCAAGGTCGATAAGATGCAGCATCAGCTTTGCGAAAACGGGGTCAAACTGTGTCCCCGACCCCTTGACTATCTCCTCACGCACCTTTTGCTGAGGAATCGGGTCACGGTAGCTTCTTTTTGAGGTCATGGCATCGTAAGCATCCGCCACCGATACTATCCTTGCTATCTCGGGTATATCAGTGCCTTTCAGGTGCAGAGGATAGCCCTTGCCGTCGTATCTCTCATGGTGGAAATGCGCTCCCATCGCCAGGAAAGGATACTCGCTTATACTCTGGAGTATCTGCGCACCCATTGAGGGATGCTCCTTGATCTTCTCGAACTCCTCATCATCCAGCCTGCCCTTTTTATTTATGATATACTCGGGAACACCTATCTTTCCCACATCGTGCAGCAGCGCCGAATAGTATATCTCGTTGCATTCGTTCTCGCTCTTTCCCACCATTTCTGCCAGCTTCCGCGAATACTCCGCCACCCTTGCGGAATGACCGTGAGTATACTTGTCCTTTGCATCCACTGCGTTTACAAGGGAAGTCACTGTCTGCTCGAACAGCCGCTGAGTACGTCGCTGCTCTTCCTCTTTCTGGGAGAATATCGCAGTCTTTCTCTTCAGATAGATCCATATAAACAATGCAGCCACGATCAGCAGTCCTGCCGCACAAAGCATATAGAACCAAAGCTGCTCGTAAAAAGCCTTTTGCTTCACTATGCGGAATGACTCCGTCTGCTTGACGGTATGTGTGGCGCCGTCGATAAGCGACAGCCTGAATTCATAGTTGCCGCCGCTGAGATTTGTATACCTCACAGGCCCCATAGCCGATTTGTTCAGGGTTATTGGCTTAGTGTCCGCACCGTCAAGTATGTACTGTATCTGCGGGTCATTAAGCATATAACTCAGCGCATAGCCGTATATGGTTATATTATCGGCAGTCGAGGGTATGACGAAATTGTTGCTGTCATCGGGATAATACCTGTTGTTGTCGTCCTCGATGTAAAGTACCGAGAACCGTATATCCTGCCGCTGTGAGAAATACGAGTCTATATTCACTCTGCTCACACCGCTTCTTCCCGATATATACAGGTCGCCGTTATCATCCAGATAGCTGAATGAATTTGCGGTAGGCACGCAGGAAAGCCCGTTCGCCACGTTGTAGAACACATAGTCGAAATTATCCTTTTCGATCATATCCTCAGCGTTAGCCACATATATGCCGTTTGAAGCCAGCACCCAAGCATTCCCGCGTGAGTCGAAATAGATGTCATAGTTGTTGGTGTAGGGGAATGACTTTACAGGCTTGATCTTTCCGTCCTTAATGTACTCAATGGAGTTTGAGGTTATCACCCATATAACGTTTCTTTCCTCGTCATGCTTGATGCGGAGTATCACATCGCTGGTAAGTCCGTCCTCATGGGAAAGATGAGTGAGATTGTTGCCGTCCGCGACGTATATGCCGTCGCCGTCCGTACCCAGATAGTACCGTCCGTCATCGGTGGCTTCAACGGTGAGAAGTACAGTATTTACCAGTCCCTTGTCACTGTCGGTGACTTTTACTATCTTCCTGTCCCTGATAACAGCCAGTCCGCCGTTGGTGCCGACAAGTACCGAACCGTCAGCCGCAGCAGCCGTACAGCGCACCTGCTTGCTGGGAAGTCCGTCATCCTCGGTAAAGCTGAGTATATCCCCCTCAGAGGTATAACATACAAGCCCCAGGGAATTTGTGAATGTGGATACCCACAGATCGCCGTTTTTGTCCTCAGTCATGCAGCGAATGCGGGTGTTGCCAAGATATTCAGAAAGATCGTTGCTGACGGGCTTGTTGTCCCTGTCAACTATCTGCAGACCCGTGTCAGTGCCGATATAGATATTCCCCTGATGTTTACAGGTGGAATTCACTATCCTCTGTTCGATATGTGCGTGTTCCGTCAGGACGAAGAACTTGTTGGCTGCGATCTTCATCACGCCCTGTCTTCTCGATGCAAACCAGAGGTTTCCCTCCCAGTCCTCCGTCATATTTTCAATGCCGCCGTTCAGCGGTATATCTTCCAGCTGAGTGAATACACCGTTTTCATCGGTGTAGAATACCTTGCTGCTGGTGATAGCCCATATCCTGCCGGATGCAAAGTATATAAAAGGCACAGGCTCGGAAAATACTGCTTCTGTCTCCGTATCCGTGACCTCATCATCGGGGGTATATATGAGCGGATAGCTTTCCAGCGAACGGAAATAGTCCTCAAAGCTGCCGCGAAATACAGTGCCCTGTTCCGAACCCAGCCATACCTCACCCGCCTTTTCGGGGGAAGGCATCACCGATGTCAGCGTGCTTGTGCCTATATCATCACCGTTGTAGTAATCCGTCACCCGCAGATCCTTTATCCTGAACACAGCACCGTCCTTTGTCACACCGCATACAGCACCTTCGCCGTCCGAAGCCAGCTGCATGATAAAGGACTCCCTTATCTGCGAATCACTTATGGGGCGGATATTCATACCCTGATCAAAATAGTATATCCCTATCTTCGTTCCCACGATGATATTCCCGCTCGTGTCTTCCGCAAAACAGTCGATGGAAGCGGATCCGAGCCCGTCGGAGTAGGAATAATGCTCGCTGTGATCCTTGTAAAGGCAGACCACACCGTTGTCATTGGTCCCAACCCACAGGCGGCCTTTGCTGTCCTCAAAAAGGGCGTTGACATTCGTGATGCCGCCCGAAGAGTCCTGACGTTCAAAATTTGTTCCGTCATAGCGGATAAGTCCGCTGTAACCACCTATCCATATAAAACCGTCGGAGGATGAAAGCACAGCATTTGCTTCCGAAGTGGGGAGCCCGCTGTCTGCATTGTAGAGCTTTGCGGCATAACCCATATTCTCCGCCTGTCCCGTGACAGCCATTCCGCCGCCTGTTATACAGCTGTCATCATCGGCATATACCGATATCAGGAAAGAGCCGCATAAAAAACATATACCCACAGCTGCGAGCAGGAGCATATAACTATATATATTACGTTTGCATCTCATAGAATCACTCCTTGTTTTTGTGTAAGCACCTGCTTTGTTTACGCCGGAAAGCCAGTGCCGTGTGATTCAATTACAGTAATATTTTACCATGTTGACTCAAGAAAGTCAATCACCAGTATGGTGAAAAAGCTCGGAGGAATATGTACATTTTATACATTACAAGTATCCTAGGGGGAATGTGACCGGCTATGTTGTTCGGGTAAATAATTCGCGGAATTTAGAGAGCGGAAGCAAACAAGCGCACATAGCAAACTACGCCACTAGGAACGAGCGCCGACCCCACGCACACTAACGCCCAAAGCAATAGTTACATATCTTTCCTTATCCTGGCAATATCAACTAAACTTCACCCCCAAAACGCTCACCAACAAAAAAACTGTCAAAACCCGCCTGTTTATGCCGAAATAATGATTTCTATGATAATTTCATAAAGAAAATTAACGAATGATTTGTGCAAATAATACAATTATGTTGAAAAGATTGTTTGAAAATGAGTATGGAAATCCAATTTGAAATGTGGTATAATATATTTAGTCAAATCAGACAAACCAAATATGAAGGAGAGTAAATACTATGTGGGCTTACGAAAGCGTTTTTTATCAGATCTATCCTCTGGGCTTCTGCGGTGCGCCGTTTGAGAATGACGGCGTGGAGGAAAGCAGGATATTGAAGGTCATAGACTGGATACCTCATATCAGTAAACTGGGCGCTAATGCGATATATTTTTCGCCTGTGTTCGACTCGGATACTCACGGATATAATACCCGCGATTATCGTAAGATCGACTGCCGTCTGGGTACTAACGAGGATTTTGCCAAGGTGGTCAAGGAACTGCATGAAGCGGGAATCAAGGTCGTTATCGACGGCGTGTTCAACCATGTGGGCAGAGGTTTCTGGGCTTTTCAGGACGTTCTGAAAAACCGCGAGAATTCGCCGTATAAGGACTGGTTCCATATCAACTTCGGCGGAAACAGCAACTATAACGACGGCCTTTGGTATGAGGGCTGGGAGGGTCATTTCGACCTTGTTAAGCTGAACCTGAAAAATCCCGCAGTGGTAGATCATATACTGGAGTGCGTCACCCAGTGGGTAAGGGAGTTCGATATCGACGGCCTTCGCCTTGACGTTGCGTACTGTCTCGATTTCGATTTTCTCAAGAGACTGCGTCAGCACGCTAACTGGGTCAAGGAGGATTTCGTCCTCATCGGTGAACTGCTCCACGGCGACTACGCACGCTGGGTCAATGATGAGATGCTGCACAGCTGCACAAACTATGAATGCTATAAGGGTCTGTATTCCAGCTTCAACAGCATGAATATGTTCGAGATATGCCATTCGCTGAAAAAACAGTTCGGCAGTGAGGGCTGGTGCAGATATCGCGGCAAGCACCTGCTGGCTTTCGTTGATAACCACGATGTTACCCGTGTTGCAAGCATACTCACAAATGAGAAGCACCTGCCGCTGATATACGGTCTGCTTTTCGGTATGCCCGGTATGCCTTGTGTATACTACGGTTCCGAATGGGGTACCAAGGCTGAAAAGAAGGACGGCGACCCCGCACTGCGCGTATCCTTCGACAAGCCCGAATGGAACGAGCTTACCGACCTTATCTCCAAGCTGGCTCATATCCGCACCGAGCATAAGGCGCTGAGCTACGGAAGTATAAATATCCCTGTGCTGACCAACAAGCAGTGCATCATCGAGCGTGAGTTCGAGGGCGAGCGCATACTCATAGCAATAAATGCCGATGACCAGCCTTATACCGCCCATTTTGATGCAAGATGCGGTCAGGCGGATGAGCTTATAACAGGTACTATCCACGATTTCGGCGGCGGCAGTGAGTTGAAGCCCTACTCTGTTGAAGTCTGGAAGATGGAAAGATAACAGCATAGATATTTCGAGCCATAGTATTTCCGCCGGAGATATTATGGCTTTTATCGTATATCGGTGCAGTGCCCGAAAATAATATCAGACCACAGCGAGGTTGCTGTGGTCTGATATCTTATATGGAAATCAAGAAAGATACGCAGAATAATTACTCAGCGGTCTCTTCGGTGTCCGCACCCTCTGCTGTGGCTGCGCCGCTATCTTCCGTTTCAGCACTTTCCGCTTCGGAAGCATCGCCTGCTTCGGCTTCTGCGGCAGCTTCGGCTGCTGTTTTGGTAACGACGGGCGAGTTCTTGAAGACATCGAATTCTTCCGAATTTGCAAAATCCGTCATCTCAAACATCATATCCTCCGAACACAGACTGCTTCTGTTTACGTTTACCCACAAAGCGTACACCTTGCCCTCTTCGTCGGGATCGCTGATGATGAATTCGCATTCGTACTCATTGGTACCGTTGTAGACCTCCCAGCCGTCACGGTCAGCGACAGTGATCTTGGCATAATCATGATGATCGCCGTAGAAATCGGTCTCCTGCATTGTGATAGCCGACTGCTTGGGGAAATCGTATTTCAGCATGATCTTGATGGTGGCATCGGATTCGCCGTAAATGATCGTCGTTCCTGATCCCGTATCGTCCTCTTTAACGGTATAGAGATCGCTCTTGACCCATTCAAAGGATGCAGCGGTGCCGTCTGACTTCTTAACGGTGTAAGTCTCTGTTTCGATAGCGGGTGTTTCGGGCTCACTGCTCTCATCAGCCTGAGATTCCTCAGCCTGACTTACTTCTGCCTGGTCGTCTTCCGCCTGACTGTCTTCTGCCTGGGATCCCTCTGTCTTGGTCTCAGCAGCGGAGCTTTCCGCAGCCGAACTGCTTCCGCCTGTGCCGCTTTCGCCGCAGGCTGTCATAGCGAGTACCATAGTTAATGCAAGGATCGATGCAAGTAATTTCCTGGTTTTCATTTTCTACCTCCGTTATTGACGCATAATAATATGTTCATATTATATCATATTTTTTATTTTAGTACAATATACATAACAGAGATATCAAATATAACATTTTTAACAATAAATGTAAATATTAACAAAAAGTCAAATATTCTTATCAAGCATTGTAAGTGTCAGATCCCGGGCGGCGGCGTTTTGTGTTGACATTTGTATCCATGATAAGTATAATATATGGTATATCGTTATACGGGAAAGGAGATATAAATATGATAACCGATTGTTATGATATCAACAGCAAGCCCATAGTCAGCTTTGAAGCATTCTATGGTCCCAAAAAGGAACTGGTGGAGGTATGCCTGGTAACATTCTCAAAGGAGATATATAAGCACCTGCTGTCGCAGTACAAGTGTGAGCAGATCTCGGAGGTGTGCTTCTGCAACGGTAATATACCGGTGTGGAGATTTGAGAACGGCGGAAAAGCCATTGCTTTTTATCTGTCCCCTGTAGGTTCGTCTACTGCGGGAGGTATGACAGCTGAGGTCAATCACCTGACAGGGGCGCACAAATTTGTCATGTTCGGTTCCTGCGGAAGTCTCGACAATGATGTCACTAAAGGGAAGTTCATCATCCCCACTCAGGCTTATCGCGGAGAGGGAATGTCCTACTATTTTGCACCGCCGCAGGATTATATCACTGTCAAAAATGCAGACTTCATCGCGGGCATTTTTACGGAACAGGGTATACCTTTTGTAAAGGGTAGGATATGGACAACGGATTGTATGCTGCGCGAAACGGTCGATCTCGTAAATAAGCGCAAGAGCGAAGGCTGTATCGCCGTTGAGATGGAAGTCGCGGGCGTGCAGGCTGTATGCGATTTTTACGGCTTTGAGCTTTACGATTTCCTGGCGGCGGGAGATGTGCTTTTGGAGGACGAATATCAGGTGGAAGGACTCTCCGACGCGAACCATTCTCTCGATAAGGTGAAGATCGCTTTGCAGATCGCACTTAAAATCTGATAACCGGTCTGATATATTGACATACGTCATGTTATGTGCTATCATGAAAAAAACTTTATGGGAGGTCGTGACAATATGGAAAGAAACAATTCGGTCTATCTGTTCGGGCAGATACTGGGAACACATTCATTCTTGCTGAGAGACGGTTTTCTCAAGCCCGATGAGTATTCGGAGATAAGTGAGCATCATTTTCTTCCCGGCGGTGAGACTGGTACAGCCGCGACTGTGCTTTCCTCGCTGGGGGTGCCCGTGAAGATGGACGGCACTCACATCGGCAGGGAAGTGGCGCCCATGCTTAGGGCTTTCTATGAGGGCAGGAACGTGGATATTTCCTCACTGACTTTCACGGAGGACGAGGGCGTGATGGACTATGTGGTCATTGCGGGACTTGTGCGCTCTCCTATGGGGAGATTTGCTCAGCTGTTCTCTTCGGGAAAGCGTTTCTGGAATATCCCGCGTGAGGAGGATATAGCTTCTGCGGGCGCAGTGGGGATAGACCCCTTTTTCGGTGAGGACTCACAGCTTGCCGCAGAGATATGCACAAATTACGCTCTGCCATATATCACCATAGACAGCCCCCATGATACCTACCTGCACCGCCATGCCGCGGTAAATGTGGTCTCGCGGGAATGTACATCCATGCATTATAAGGGTATGTCCCCGCGTTCGGTGATGGAACTGATGCAGGCTGAGACAGAGGGGCTGACCATAATCACGCAGGGAAGTGAGAGTATGCTTTACGGCAGAAAAGGCGGAGATATACTCGAAATGAAGCCCTTTGATGTGGAAGTCAGAAGCACTCTCGGCGCAGGAGACACATTCAAGGCGGGGTGCATATACGGTCTGCTGAAAGGTATGCCTGATGACGAACTTGTCAGGTTTGCAAGTGCCTGCTCTGCGATCGCCATATCGAGATTTCCTCTCCCGCTGTACCCGCCAACGCTCAAAGAGGTCGAAGAACTTATAAACACACACAAGTAACAATAACACCGCAGCTGAAAAATAACAGCTGCGGTGCAGTTTTTTATCACGATATGGTGTGTATCAGGAAACAGATCATTTATTCAAAGCTGATAGCCTTAGTCTCTTCGCTGTCGCCCTTTTTCAAAGGTGTGTACGAAAAACAATTTACAAGTAGTATCACTCTCGCTCTCATACTCTCCGCTGAGCTCATCTGAATGTGCGCAGGAAGCAAGTGACACTGTCATGCACGGTGCTGCCAAAGCCGCAGAGAGCATTTTGATCTTTTTCATAGTCTGTATTCCTTTCGTTTGATAAGGTATAAGCATAAATATTTTACTACAGCTGTATACAAAATAAATATGTATTGATCTGCATCGTATATAAATACATCTTTCACAGCGAGGTATGTGCTTGTATATGTATATAGACGCATATACTGTCATGGGGGCGATAATGTGGGCGGAAAGATCAGCCGGCAAGAGTTGACCTTGATGTGCTGACAAGGATATGCGACTTTATGGAATGCGACCTGTCCGATATCCTGAAATACATCCCACCCGAGAATAATAAAGAACCTTGACCGCAGAAAATAGCAGTTAAGGTTCTTTTTTTACTTATTATATAGATCGATACACTGAAACAATATCACCCGTCAGCGTTGATACCATTATTTGGTGTAAGCAGTCACAGCGTCGTTGAGTGCTTTCAGTTCTGTGTCCACGGTGGCGGAATAGGTCTCGCGCACCTCTGCCCAGCTGAACTGCTTGCCGTAGTCGTCCTCGCGGTTGGTGGATTCATACAGCTTCCTTGTTATGCAGCTTCCGTCAACGCTGGCGTTATCGTCGGACATAGCTGAGGATATGCCGTAGCCGTAGTCGAATACCAGCTTGTTAGATG
>NZ_CAMHRZ010000068.1 GCF_946187255.1 uncultured Ruminococcus sp. | reverse complement strand
TATCGTTGTTGAGTATCGTGTTACCGATGTGGGAAAGGGTTACTCTTTCAGAGATTATGCTGCTAGGTTCGGCAGCGTGAAGGAGTTTTGCAGCTGGGCAAGACCCGACAACTTTATTGCAAGACATTATGAATCCTTCGATCTCAAGGAGATCCAGAATTATATAAAGGTCACTGACAGAAGCTTTGTTACTTTTGCTCTGCCCATCATAATCGTTGGTGTACTTCTTTTTGCAGCACTGGGCATATTCGTTATCAAGGGTGTTCTGGGTATCGTCATTGCGGCAGTGGGTTCTCTTGCTGTGGTAGGCGGTATGGTTTGGTTCTTCCGTTGGCAGAAATCCCGCGTTAAGCTGGCACTGTACGGTAAGATAAGTTCCGACTGGGGCGTACAATTCAAATAGTGTTTATACGATATCAAAGCCATGCAGTTTTGCATGGCTTTTTTGTTATGCTCATACAATGTTTAGATATATCTGCACATACAAAAACGCCGTCGGTAAACCACCGACGGCGTGTATCGTTTATCAGAAGCCCATATCTCTCTGCTTCTTCTTAAAGTTCGAGTTCATCTTGGCATTCTTTTTCTTCTGCTTTGCAGCCTTGAGCATTTCTTCTCTGGTCATGGGAGAATCATCATCATCCTCGTCATCATCGTCATCGATCGCGGGATTTGTGATCGCCTTTACCTTTGCGTTGATGTCATCCATGTTGAAGGATTTAAGCCCCAGACTTGAAGTATTAGTTGAGGTAACATTCTTGGATACAGTGGGCAGGCTGGTATTCTTCTGTACAGAAGTCTGACCTACGCCGGGCATCTGCATGGACTGGATACCGTTACCGCGCTGCTGATAGGGTGTAGCTGTAGGATAGCCCTGCTGTACCTGCTGCTGCATACCCATACCCTGCTGAGGATAACCCATTCCCTGCTGGGGATAAGCGCCCTGCTGAGGATAGCCGCCCTGCTGCATTCCCTGCTGGGGATAGCCCATTCCCTGCTGAGGGAAGCCGCCCTGCTGGGGATAACCCATTCCCTGCTGAGGATAGCCGCTCTGTCTGCCCTGCTGGGGATAGCCCATTCCCTGCTGAGGATAACCGCTCTGTCTGCCCTGCTGGGGATAGCCCATTCCCTGCTGGGGATAACCCATACCCTGCTGAGGATAGCCGCTCTGCTGCATACCCTGCTGGGGGAAACCACCCTGAGGCATACCCTGCTGAGGGAAGCCCATTCCCTGCTGCGGGAAGCCGCCCTGAGGTATATTGAAGCCTGCCGCACCCTGATTTGTTGCCTCTTCGGGGTGTTCAAACATGGACTTCACACCGCTGTCGATAGTCTTGACTTCGCTGTCGGGAGCGGTAGTTGTTTCCTCAAAGAAAGGATTGGTCTTATCTACGCTGAAACCGTCCGCAAATTCAGCGGGCTCGCCCACCTTCTCGGCGGTAGTGTCAGCAGTAGTGTTAGCAGTATCATCGGAGGTATCCACATCGAAGCCGTTCATAAGATCTTCCATGCTGGGCTCCTCGACCACAGGAGTCTCGGTCACTGTTGTGTCCGCATTTTCAGCAGCTGTTTCCTCAGCCACCGGTTCGGCTGCAACAGGTTCCTCTTCGGGTACGGGAACGATATCTTTGAGCAAGGTACCTTCCTCAGCCGAAGTCAGCACCAGACAGCCGCCGTTTGCGGAAGATGCCTGTCCCAGCATCGCAAGAGATGCCTTGCGTGTCTCAACGACCTCTGCATCCTTGAATTTCATTGTTACCATGAGGGCTGCACGTTTTTCACTGCCGAAATCGATAAATCTTCTTACTGCCACCATTTCAGCGGGAAGAAGCTCGATCTGACCGCCCTTTACGGTAACGCTTGTGATGCCTGTGGTAGGCTGATCGTCGTTATCGACTATCACGCAGATAGAAGACTCGGTATCGGATACAAAATCGGGCTTATCCTTGCCGATCATGTCTGCATACTGTTTTGCCAGATTATAGATCTCGTTAATTTCCATAGTATCCACCAATTACCTTTCTTATGAACTTACTTTACTTTATCTGTCCTGTGAAGAAGCAAAGCTGGTTCTTACCGCTTTCCTTTGCGTTGAACATCGCGGTCTCGGCACATCTGAACAGGTCCTCAGCAGTCATTGCATTCTCGGGGAAGCTGGCTGCGCCGTAGCTTGCCGCAACGGTATACACATTGTCGCCCATAGCGATAGGCTCGCTGAATATGCTGCTTATGCCTGCCGCATACTGGAAGATAGCCTCATTTGTCATGCCGCTTCCGAGTATGATACCGAACTCATCGCCGCCGATCTTTGCTGCAAAACCATTATCGCCGCAATACTTCTGGATCTTCTCGGCATACTGCTTGAGAAGCTCATCGCCCACGATATGACCGTAGTTATCGTTTATCCTTCTGAAATCGTCCATATCAACGTATATAACAACACAGTCACCGCTCTGCTTTATCTGCTTTTCGAGCTTTTCCAGGAAGCTCTGTCTGTTAGGCATAGAAGTAAGTCTGTCATAGTAAGCCAGATATCTCATCGTCTCGTTCTGTTCCTCGATGATACGGTTCTTCTCGATAGCTTCCTGATAGCTTGTCTGAAGTTCTTCGTTCATCTTCTCGGTCTTGTTAGTGTAGAAATAGATAACAGTTGCGATACCCATAGAGATCAGAGTAACGAACAGACCGGGCATAGCCTTTGTGTTGTGTGCAAGTATCATTCTAACGACCAGTGTGAATAATGTATTGACACCGTTGAGCACCATAGAGGTGATATAACCCTTCTTATGTGCAAACAGTACCATAACTACGGTCACAACGACCTGTATCTGGGAGATAACACCCGCCATAGGGTTATTACCCACTGTGGGTGCTCCGCCGCCCGCACTTACGGGACGCGCCAGCTTAGACTGGATCATACTGCAAATAAAGTAGACTATAACACCCACTACTATCACTATAATACTTCTTGTATCTTTTTTCTTTTCCATTTTAAAATACTCCATTCACCAAAAAATGCCAAAATCAACCATATTATTCCCGGTCACAGGTCAGACCGCAAAAACAGCTTTACCGGTGCTGTTTTCCCCTCAGTGCTCTGCCCGCTGACCATACCATATCCATTATCAGAAGTTTGCCGTATGCAGCTTTGCGCGTCTTTCTGCGGCGAGCTTCTTGTTGCGTTCGATCATCTCCTTCAGCAGTTCTTCCTTTTCCTGCGCGAACTCGGGATCGAAAACGCATGACAGCGAAATATCGTCCTCTGTACCGAAGTGCGACCTCTTTGTGATATTCTTTACCACCGAAGCCTCCAGCACGGGCGAATTCACCTGCGAAGCAAGTATAACATGGTAATCCCTGAAATCATACTCGCTTCCGAAGGACGTATAAAGTCCGTCCGTCGATGAAAACAGTGCTATGAGTCTCTTGTCGTCGATATAGAAGCTCTCGAACATTGATGCGGCGTTTGCGTTGCACATGGACGATGTGATGTTTGCGGGATTAGCCTCCTCATACTCCATCGGCATGATCGCCTCGCCGTCCTCAAATATCGCCACAAGGCTTCCGTCGCCTATCTGTACGCCAAAGGTGAAACCCTTGCCAGCCACAGCTGCGATCAGCGTGGTGCCGTAATACTGCTCGGGATTGATATTCTCAAATTCTTCGGCAGTAAACGGCTTCTTCTCCACTGCTGTCACAGGGTTTTCCTCAAGATGCTTGAGTACCTTTGTATTCCACGCAGCGATTATCTGCCTTTCGATATTCCTTATTATCATCTTATGATTTTTCGGCAGATTTTCCTCGAATTCCTCAGGGTTCTCGTAAAACCTGTCGATAGTCTCGATAGTCGCTTCAACAGCGCACTGCGAGCCTATATTGCTGCGGAAGTGTTTTTTACTTCCGTGTCCGTCAGCCACAACTGCTATGGCATAACGGTCAGTCACCTTATGAGCCGAGCTGTCCTGGCAAACTATACCCTTTGCCACATGGCTCGCTCCCATTACCGAGTGACTAAAACCATTAAAAGACATTTCTTTCCTACACTCCTTCCAATACTCTTCGGTTTACCAACCGGTATCGTAAGGAACGTCGCTTCCGTCGGTCTGGTCGCCCACCAGTTCCTGTATCTGCTGACCGAGCATCCTCTGCTTTGCTGCATATACGTCTTCTTCGTTGAGTTCCTCGTTTGTTTCATCGGAGAGAGTCATGGACTTACTACCTATCTGCGATGCTGTTACGGCGATGATCTTGATCATCGAAGCCAGCTGTCCGCCGGTATATGCGTGAACAACAGTCTCCTTGGAGCCTGTGAATTCAGCCAGCATATCATCGTTAGCCTCATCACCTATACCCAGAGCAGCCTTCAGACCGAATTTGTACCAGCTGTTGCCCTGCAGCGCTTTCAGGCCCGACTTATAGTCATCGGAGGGATAACCGTCGGTCATCAGGAACATTACAGGTGCGAAGGACAGTGAAGGCGAATTGAGGAAGCTGTTTCTGGACATTCTCGCAGCCAGCTCGGTAAACGCAGCGCCCATGCTGGTAACGCCCTGTGCGCCCAGTCTTGCCCACTCGAATTCCTCAATGGAGATAGGAGCGGAGTACATCCACCTTACATCCGTATCAAATGTAAGTACAGCCACCTTGACATCAGTATCAGCCTCACCGACTCTTCTTATCTCGGGTATCAGTTCCTCCATAACGGTATTGAGCTGACCCATCTTCTTGCCCTTCATACTTCCCGAAGTATCGATCAGGAAGAATATAACAAGGCTCTTCTTAGATACCGCTGTGGCACCCAGAGGATCATCGTCATCGAAATCCAGCAGATCATCAACAGTGGTATTTTCCTTGATATCATTGTTATTATTATTCATAGATCATTAACCCTTTCCTTATATTTTATATTTTCGCGGTAACCTTACCGAAATCAACTTCGAGATCTTTCCAGATCGGGAATCCCTTGCCGGGCTGTATCGGGTAATACTTACCGTCGGGGAGTTTTGCCTGCCATGTATCCTCAGTACAATTCTTGATACCCAGAACACCCGGTTTCAGCTTATTCTCCACCAGTTCGCCCGCGACTGTGAGGAAATCATCACAATCGGGATCGATCTCGCACTTATAGAACCTGCATCCCACATAAAGCGGCATCCTGTTGTCTCTGTTGCTGAAGCCCAGCGTTGAGAACTCAGCACCGCACTTGGGGCAGCGGAAGGTCTTTTCATCTACCTTTGCGAACATGGAAGTGAAATTCGTTCTGCCGCATACGCACATGATGATCTCGCTTCTGAGGCGGATGAACAGCTTCTGCCATTCATTCTCTATGATACGCTTGTTAGGATCTGCGATACCCTGAGTGAAGGAGGTTATGAAAGCCTCTCTTATATACTTGGGGTATATCCTCCAGAACTTAATAACGTTATCATGTATACCTCTTACAGGTCTGTTAGTAGCGTTATCGGGGTCATACACGAATACTGCATCCTGACCGTAGTGTCTCAGCTCGGAGGACTCAGTAAGGCAAACATCCTTAACGACCTTTTCGCCCTCCATCGGGTCTCCTCTGAACAGCAGTTTGAATAAAACTACTGCCAGTGAATACTTATCTGTCTGAACATCAGGCTTGGCGATGCCTCTTACGACCTCCGGAGCCATATATCCGGGCTTACCGCCGATACCGAAGTTGCTGCCGTCAGGTGCGATATTATCGCAGTCGCAGACGAGAACAGCGCCGGTATTCACGTTAATGAAGAAACCACCGTCGTTAAGGTCCTGATAGCTCTTGCCGACACGGTGCAGCTGTCTGAAAGCATTTACTATATTGATGACCGCTGTTACCATAGCGTAGAGACTTGTAAATCTTACAGCCTGCTTGGTAGCCCTGCCTGTCAGCGGATCGATCACCAGTTTGTAGGTATTGAGTATATCCACGAAGGAGTCGAAGCTCTCGGGTTTGAGTTCCATTATATAGCCGAAGGTGCCCTGATCGTTCTCCTTTGTCAGGTACTTGGGCCACAGGAACTTATTGCTGGGTGCGCCGTCCTGGATATTGTTCTTTATATTCTGTCTGAACTCCTTGGGACGCTTGATCTTATCGATATCATACCATTTGAGCGCCCATTTCTGGGAGTTGAATTCTACGAGGTAAACAATGCCCTGTCCGCCGCTGCCGAGGACCTTGACGACCTTTGCTCTTCCTCCGAATTCCATCTCGACCTCCTGGCCGATCTTTAATTCAACCATATTTTACTTCCTCCATTTTCTTCCTTATATTGGCTTCTGCTTCAAGCCCACACCTGCTGCGACGGTCTCATAATCGATGTTGTAAGTAAGGCAATACTTATGCACATACGAATTGACATAGCAGCGTATCGTAAGCTCGGGGCAATAAGAAAAAGCATTCTTATCGATAAACTTTACACTGTCGGGCAGGAAGAGCTTTTCCAGCTTTTCACATCCCGAAAAAGCTTCAACTCCGATACTGCTGACAGTATTGGGTATATCTACCACGCTCAGATTAGCGCAGAACTCAAAGGTATTATCGGGTATCTCCAATATTCCTCTGGGTATCTTTATCATCGCCAGCTTACCGCACTGGCTGAATGCACCCTGCTCGATCACCCTCAGTCCTTCGGGCAGCTCGATGCCCTTGAGGTTCTTGCACTCGGAGAAAGCGTAGTCACCTATCGCCATCATCGTCGAGGGCAGGTTTATCGATCTCATGAAGCTGAACCTGTCGAAGCAGAAGCTGTCGATCTTGGTAAAGCCTTCGGGTATAGTGACTGTTCTTGCAAGTCTGAACCTGCCTGCGTCACTGGTCTTGAAGATCTTGCTGTCGATCTTGAGCTTGGGCGTATTATCCGCCTTCTTGTCTTCCTCTTCCTCCTTGGGCTTTTCAGTCTCCTGCTTTTTCGTCATGGATGACTGATAAGGCCAGCCCAGGGTATAAGTGAAGCAGGCAAGCACGAATTCGGCTGCATTATCGGATACGAACAGCTCATTGATCATATAGCTCTTTGCACTGAGCAGCGCGTACTCCCTGTTGGTCTTTTCTTCCTTGACCATATTTTTCAGAACGCCCGCTCTCATGGCGTTCACCAGCAGTCTGCGTTCCTTGTCATAGCTGTTTAAATAATCATTGAGCATGGACACGAACTGTGTCGGGTCATTGATAAGTATACTGCCATGTTTTTCCATGATCGTTTTCAGGATATGCTGGATAGCCATGGTGTTTTCAAAGCCTTCGATATTCTGCGGAGCAGGTGCGCCGCATGCGGGACACTCGATGGCGTTCGGGGGCAGCTCGGCTTTACATCTTTCACACTGCATAAATCTTCTCTCCTGACATAAAAAAATTTATATTTTGACCGCCCTCAGATCATTAAAGGGCATTTACAGCCGATATCCGCATACGGTGGGATGACCCTCCGAGCGGCGGCAGCATATATAGATTTCATTTGAAAATAACTCCAAATACATTTACTATAGTATATCACTTTTTGATGAAAATGTCAAGTAAAAATGTCATATTTAAGCGTCGCTTTACTGAGATTACACAAAAATAACGTTTTCGTAAAATTATATTTTTCAACTAATACAGAAAAAAGCGGCAATCCCCGCAAATTGTGGGTAACTGCCGCTTGATAACAGTATATCAGCCTGCCGAATACACGGTGTTCGAGGAAATGCCGTCAAGTGCATTTACTTTACTCGCCAGTTCCTCAATAGTCTCTTCGGGCGCATCAACAGCAACACTGATGATATTGATGCCCTTGTCTCTGTACGGAACACCCATTCTGCCCACAACGAACTCGCTGTACTCATGCAGAAGACTGTTGACCCCGTCTACAGAAGCACCTCTTTCAACGATTATAGCGACTATCGCAACTTTTGAAGCCATTTTACACCCTGCCTTTCCTTCCGTGTATAGCGGAAAATCTCAGATCACTTCTTTTCGCTTGCCTTATGCAGCGTCTTGTTTATCTCATCAACGAGGTCGGTTATCTCGCCGATGGAGTTATTTATGAGAGTGGAGCTCTCATTGGTGGCATTAACATTATCATCCAGCGAACTGAATGCGGATATGGTAGTCTCCAGTATGGTTATCAGCTGTTCCACGCTGCCCGAATCCATCGTGGAATTATCATGGCAGAACGCAACAACGTTCTGGAGCAGATTTCTAACGACTCCCGCTCTCTCGCTGGTCTTCGCGGTGGAAGTTCCGATGGTGTTCATATTGGAGAGGATCTTGTCAACGTCCGTCTTCAGCTTGTCGGAAAGCTCAAGACATTCGTAGGTTATCTCTGCCAGCTTTTCGTGCTGTACAGCCAGCTCGCTGTGTCTTGCTACCATTACGGTCTTGGCGTGTACTACGCAGTTATCGGGCGTATTCAGACCTCTGTATATAGCTATTGCCATATCACGGCAGCTTCTGTAGCCGCAGGCATTGCAGTCATACTTCTTGTCTTCTTCGGTATGCATACCCATGCTCTCGTATATAGGTTCAAGCTGTCTTTCGGTAGGTATGGGAGTAGGAGCCACAGGCTTGTAGTTTCTCAGGAAGTCATTGAGCTTCAGCTCTTCATCGAACTTCTTGAACATCTTGTCGTCGCCTCTGCCCATAAAGCCTGACTTACGGCGGCTCTTGGCTTCCTTCTCGACTTCCTTCATGGTCAGCATGACATCGAACATAGACTGTGTGGTGCCTGTACCGGGACCTACGTTACATCCAAACTCGCAGGAAAGCACATCGAATACTTCGGGGTGCTTGAAGTCGGGCATCTCAGCATACATATCCAGCTCGGGATATACCTTGTGTACACCTTCGGAAGTAGTGATATTGATATCGGGATTATGGAGCCACAGGTTATCTCTCAGTCCGCCCGGACGGGGATATATAGCACCTACCTGACCCTGCTGGTCATCGAAGCGGTACTCATATTCCTCAGTACTGGATATGGGTATGGAGATACCGTTGCGCTCGAAATACTCCTCCAGTTTCTTGAAGGTAACGTTGAAGTCAACCAGACCTGTCTCCATGAACTCATTCTTCTTGGCGATACAGGGAGAAAGCACCGCGATGGGATTGTTCCTGTTCAGGTACTTCTTGATATATGTAGCGCCGCAGGAGATGGGGCTGTGTATGGGAGAAAGGTTAGCCAGCAGCTTGGGCTGGTAAGTCTCTACATACTTAACGATAGCCGCACAAGGCTGTGTGATTATGTTGCCGACCTTCTTCTGCTCGATCGCTCTCAGATGTGCCCATGTGCATATATCCGCGCCGAAGGATACATCGTAGATTATACATCCCTGCTTGCGGAACCAGTCGAGTATGCCCTTCCACTTGGTGGGGAACACGCTCTTTATCGCCGGAGTAGCCATGATTATCAGCTTCTCGCGTTTCATCCTGTTCATGCACTCATCGGTATCATCAAGATAATCTCTTGCACCGTGATTGCAATTTATTACGCACTGACCGCAGCCGATGCATCTGTCTGCGTTGACTGTCGTGATAAATCTTCCACCCTCCAGCATTTTGGTGATATTGGCTTCGGGTGCGGGACAGCATCTTACGCACGCATTACAGCCAACACACTTGTCGGGGCTCAATATAATAATTTCACTCATATACTACTACACTCCTTACAAAAATATCGCCGAGAATTCTAATGCATCAGTCTTTCAGAGCATTTGCCTGCTTCATAAGTTCGGCAAGGTCTACGCCGCCGGACTTCTTGCCGCCTTCTGCGGGCTTGGCATCGGTCTTAGCGTCGGTCTTGGCATCCGTCTTGGGTTCAGCCTTTGCGTCTTCCTTAGGCTCCTCCTTCTTGTCCTCCTTGACACCGCCCAGTGCAGCAGCTTCCTTCATAAGCTCTTCCAGTCTTGCATTGGTCTTCTTGGGCTGCTCAGCAGCCTTTCTCGGTTCGGGAGCTTTGGGGAGCTCAGGCTCTATAGTCTCGGGTACCTTGAACTCGGGTACACCGCCCTCTTTCAGCTTGCTGCCCGTATTGTTCAGCAGTTTCTCAGCTTCGCTGCTCTTGGCTTTCAGCACATCGAATGCGGAACTCAAATCTGCGATCTGCTTGCTGAGAGTATCCACATCCTTAAGCATAACAGCTCTGAGATTATTGGATGCCACCTTCATCTTCTCGGCATCGTTCTTGGACTGTGCCTCGATCTCGGCAGCCTTCTTTTCAGCCTCATACACTATCTCAGCGGCAGTATGGTTAGCATCGTCGATCATTTCCTTGACGAGCTCCTCTGCCTGTGTCTTCTTCTCAGCCGCGTCGCCCTCAGCCTTTGCCACCAGTGCGGTAGCCGAAGCCTGTGCTGCTATGAACACCTGGCTGAGCGCTGTTGCTTCATTCTCCGCACTCATCGCGGTCAGCTTTGACTTAGCGTCATCCAGCTCCTTCAGAGTCGCCGCGTGGCTGGCTTTCAGCGCCTCCAGCTCCTCTGACAGCTTTGCCTTGTCTTCCTCAGCTGCCTTCAGCTTTGCGGAGGTAGTTTCATTCTGTACCTGCAGGCTGGTCAGCTTGACCTTCTCCTGTGCAAGTATAGCCTCATGTGCTTTTTCCTCGTTCGTACCTTTTTTATATTCCTCGAACAGCAGTTTCGTCGTGCGGAGTTCATTCTTCAGGTCGAACACCTGTGTGTTCAGAAATTCCAACCTCTTGATAACATCATTTCTGTCATAGCCGCCGAACTCGACCGTCTTGATAAACCTAGTTTCCGCCATTTGATCATCCTCCTGATGCCGTTTCGCAGCGGTGCGCAACGGCAAACTTTTCAAATTATTCAAAAACACTGCGAATAATGCGCCCTTCACAATAATTCACACTATTAGTATAAAACTTTTTTTCATAATTGTCAATAGATTTTTTCATAATTCAAAAAAGTTTTTCTACGTTTTATGCAAAACAGTTCAGTTAGTTTAGTTTCATCTTGTATAACCGCCCAAAATTTGCGACATTCTCCCATATTTACCATTTACAATTTATTTAAACTGTACAAAACAATACAGAAAAACTAAACGCAGAAATTAACATGGTTGTTTTGTACACTTTCAACAAACGCATATAAAATCCCCGCCTGCCAATTATGCAAGCGAGGCAAATGAAACTATATCAAAATATTACCCTGCTACCAGTCGTTCTCACAGTCACTGATAAGCTGCTGTACTTCCTCATTGAAATACAGCCCCACATCGAACAGCTTGTCCGCCTGCTTCTTGGTTATCCTGCCTGTCAATGAGTAAACGAACTGCCCGTGCTGACGCTGTGTGCCGTCCCACGAGTCGATGATCTTGATCCATCCCGCCTTGCCCAGTGCCCTTTCGGGGAATTTTGAGCCGGGAATGAACTTCTCCGCCAGCATGACAGCGCAGCGGTTATGGTTTGTATAATCGCAGGAATAGGTATCCCCCTGCGGCGACATCCATCCCAGCTTGAAATTGTCATCGTTCTTGAAAAACATCTTCTCCAGCGGCAAGGGATACTTCTTGTCCGATTCGATTATTTTGACAAAATTATAATCATCATCTTTGAAAGAATAATATCCTCCGCTGCCGTCAAGCACAACGGGAAGCTGTTCCTCCTTGACCATATCCTCAAACGGCGTACCTTTGAGTGTTTCAAGGCAGTCGTGATACTCATTGCAATAAAATCCGTTACCCGATCTGTATACTGCATATTTTTTCATTGTGCCTCACCGCCTTCACGACAACATCCTTATTCACTATTCTATCACATTCACACCGCATTTGTCAAGTGTGAAGATGCACATAATGGCGTGCAGATATAAATTATTCTTGCAATCGTGCCGAAAAAGGCGGCAGTCACCGCTGTTATACTATCTGGAAGAGATAGAATTTCAGGTAATCCGTTTCGGGAACATTCATCAGTATGGGGTGGTCGGGACCCTGCTGCCTTGCTTCCACCAGTTTAAGATGCACTCCCGCATCCTTTGCCGCACTCATCAGCATCTTTACGAAAAGCTCGTTATGCATGAAATGCGAGCAGGAACAGGTGGCAAGATATCCCCCGCGAGGCAGCATCTTCATGGCGCGGTAGTTTATCTCCTTGTAGCCCCTTTCCGCGCTGTTCACTGTCTTTCGGCTTTTGGTGAATGCGGGCGGATCGAGTATCACAAAGTCATACCCCGCCTTCTCCTGTGCCAGCTTGGGCAGAAGATCGAACACATCGGCGCAGACAAAATCCATCTTATCGGAAAGCCCGTTCCTCTCGGCATTGGCTCTAGCTGTATCCACTGCGAACTGGGATACGTCCACTGCGGTAACGTGGGCTGCACCGCCCATTGCCGCATTAAGCGCAAAGGAACCCGTATGTGTGAAGCAGTCCAGCACCTTTTTGCCCCTTGCGATCTTTGCCACCGCAAGACGGTTGTACTTCTGGTCGAGGAAAAATCCTGTCTTCTGACCGTTCTCCACATCTACATTATATATTATCCCGTTCTCGGTTATCTCCGTCACAGGGGATTCGGGAGGAGCCGGCAAATAATCAGCCTTATACCAGCCCTTGAAATTGTCAAGTCCTTCCAGTTCGCGGATAGCCACATCACCTCGCTCCATTATTCCCCGAAGGACAACGCCGTCGGCAGCCAGTTCTTCGGTGAGCAGGCGGTAAAGCATATCCTTTCTCTGCTCCATACCATAGCTCAGCACCTGCACCGAGAGTATATCCCCGTAGCGGTCCACCGTCAGTCCCGGCAGTCCGTCCGACTCGCCGTGTACCAGACGGCAGGCGGATATATCATCGCCCATTACGGTCTTACGGTGGTCAAGAGCGTACCTTATCCTCCTGCGGAAAAAGCTCTCACCGAATGTCTCGTTGGCATTATCCGAAAGCAGACGCACCCTTATCTTGCTGTTGAGGCTCACAAGCCCCGAACCGAGATAGCTGCCCTTAGGTGACAGCACATCGGCGATACAGCCGTTATCTATCCCACTGGGAGATGCCTCTATCTCATTGTCATATACCCAAGGATGTCCGCCTTTCAGCCTGTTTTCGCACCTTTGGCTGACTTTGAAAGCGGGAAAGCTCCTTTGCTGCTTCATTGTTTTTCCTCCCTGTTTTTATACCTCTTACTTACTATCACTGCATACATTATAAGATCGACAGCCGTCAGCCCCACAAGAAAAGCATACAGCTTTGTGAACAGCATCCTCATGGGCAGCTGCCTTATCACATACTCGTTCCATACGATGCTGAAATACACCGTCACCGCCAGTGCCGATATGTCAAGAGCCGTCTGCAAAGCTGACTTTATCCTTGTATTGGTTTCACTGTTCCCTCTGCCGAACCTGTTTACGTATTTCGGGATGAATACGCTCGCCGCCAGCGCCGCCGCCGATACCGCAAAGGGGTAGAACAGCATTATCTTCCTGCCCCTGATGTCATAAGGCTGATGACCGTGAAGCTCAGCCCGAAACCTCTCGGGGAGGGACATACCCTCCACCACGAAGGCTTCGCCCCTGAAATGCACGCCCAATTCTGCGGGCAGGCTGTTATACACCAAAAGCAGCCTTGCAAGCCCGAACAGGAACAGACATATCCCCAGGATAAGCAAGACCCTGTGCAGTCTCTGCGAGCGCCGCTTTACCGTATCCGCGCCGCTGCGCGAACCCAGCAGCAGCCACAGGAAGATGCCCTCCTCCTTACCGCTGCCTTTGAGCAATACTTTCAGCTGTTTTCTGCCTTCGTCAGTCATCACTGTTATCAGCGGGAACAAAATCTATCTTGCCCGAATTGACGTTAG